>MTLR01000081.1 GCA_002010925.1 Candidatus Bathyarchaeota archaeon JdFR-04 | reverse complement strand
CTACATATGGCGAAGGCCTTGTAGGGGCGCATCTCGGTTATAGGTGTTTTCGGCTGCATGGAGTGCGCGAGGTAAATGAACATGAGGGAGAGCATGGGCGTGAAAACGTAAGTATATAGTATCATTCCCGAGTACATTGAGATTCCTGTGCTATAGATGGCTTCGACGCTGAATAAAATGTAGAAACAAAGCGACATGAGAACCATTATTATAATGAAGGATTCAAGGAGCATTCCTAATCGTTCAGCAGCCATTTTTACTCGGACAGCCCTAGCCTTGAAAATCTCTTCAGCTTTTGATTCTAGAAAGTGGGTTATGTCGCCTCCAATTATTACTGTGGAAGCGTAACCGCCTAGAAAGTCCCTAAACATGTTTAGCGGATGGTTTTTAGCAGCTTTCTCTATGGCTGTTAATGGGTCTACTCCAAAAATTTCCACATCCTTAATTATTTCTCTGGCTTCTTTTCGCATAGCCGGCAGAAGCTCCACTTCTGATATTCGCTTAAAGCTTGTGTAAGGGGATATTCCCCCGGAGGCCATTACGCTGATGTAAGTTGCTGCGAAGGGCATTTCCCTTTCTAAGGCTGCTGCTCTTTCGCTCGCTCGGGACATTGGAATTATTATGAATCCTATCATCACAAAAATTGGCAAGGGAACCAGAAAGATCAACGGTATAAACTTGAATATATATAAGAGAACCATTGCGGTTATGGATACGGGTAATGTTAGAAAGGTTACAAAAAACATCAGGGAAACGTAGGTTTCAGGGTAAATCTTTATTCCTGCTCGTTGTAGGTAATCCTTAAACTCGAAAACGTTTCTTAGAAAAGCTGGTGCTAAGCGTCCAAAAAGGCGGTAAGACAAACCCTCAAGTTTACTTAGAAGTGGCAACGATTTTCACCTTTTTCTTGGCTAAAATCTTCTGGTAAAACTCGTCTGGTCTAGCGTAATATTCGGCTATTATAGCCGCAACGTCCTTGTAACTTCTTATCTTATTCTCTCGCATCCAGTGAAGCACTTCTTTACGTCGTTGAAGCTCCCTCATAAGTTCCTTCTTTGTCATGCCCAAGCGTTCAGAGATAGATGAAAGCATGATGCTTTTATCGAAACGGGCTGAGTAATGATCTTTTGCTGGTTTCCATTTCAAAACGTTCCTATAATCTTCATAGTCTGCTATTTCATCTACGGATATTACTCTTCTGAAGGCTTTTCTTTCCTCCCCTTTTCTGTGGATATGAACTCTTTGAATTGATAAGACAAGGTTCATTAATGGAATATACGCTGGGGCTATATCCATGGGTTTTTGGGTTAACCTTTTAACAGCTGATGCGAGACTGTCGGCGTGCATGGTGCACATGCCTCCGTGTCCTGTGGCTAGGGCTTGGAAGAGCACATAGGCTTCGCTTCCCCTGACTTCGCCAACTATAAGGATGTCGGGTCGATGCCTCATTGATGTTTTCACAAGGTCAAAAAGGGTTACCTCGCCTACACCACTTCCACCTAGTCCATAGCTTTGCCTTGCAATAAGGGAAACCCAATTTTCATGGGGGAGGTTAAGCTCCGCTGTTTCCTCAATCGTAATTATTTTGCTTCCGGGTTTGATAAGGCAGGCTAACGCGTTTAGAGCCGTTGTTTTCCCAGCGGCAGTTCCACCCAAAACCATTATGGAGGCCCTGCTTTCAAGGCATACCCAGAAGTAAGCAGCCATTTCCTCTGAGAATGTTCCCAAGTTTATTAGGTCTATAATTGAGTATGGGTCTTCTCTAAATTTTCTTATAGTGAAAGCTGTTCCAAAGGGGGTTACTTCTCTTCGATAACATACCGCAAGTCGATGTTTCCCAGGTAGTGATGCATCAACTATGGGAAAGGCTGAGCTTACATGTTTCCCAGCCATGTGAACCAGTTTTACCACCATGTTGTCTAGTTCTTCATCGTCATGGAATATGAGATTGGTTTCTACGCTCTCATATTTCCGGTGCCAAACGTAAACTGGTTTTTGAACTCCATCGCATGAGATGTCCTCTATGTTTGGATCTCGCATAAGGGCGTCTATTCTTCCGAAGCCAACAAGATCTCTTTCAGCATGATAGAGAATCTTATACCAAGATACATCGGGAAGCCATCCTAGGCTTATCCGGTATTTGTCAACTATCTTTTTTGCCTCAGTTGCAAAGAACTTTCTTGGATCAGTTACCTCCTCTTTTGGAGATTCAATTTCCGCGAGAAGTATGCTTAGAATTCGATTATAGATTCCTCTTTCAACATCGTCTAGTTGAAGCTCATCGAGAATGTATTTATATTCACCAGTTTTCGGGTTTTGTACTATTGCCACATGAGCGAAAGGCTCGTATAAGGGATACCTTTCAACTATCTTGAAGCCTCTTGGAACAGGTTTAGGTGGTGGCGGTGGAACGGCTATTTTTTCTTTTGGCCTTCCAATGTTTATGGATATTCGTATGCGTTTAAGTTTGACTAGTTTTTCTTTGAGTTGGAAGCGTGGCATT
>MTLR01000032.1 GCA_002010925.1 Candidatus Bathyarchaeota archaeon JdFR-04 | reverse complement strand
AAGCTGAAGCTAAATGCCTTGGGAAATCTTTGACTATAATCCATCCTTCTTCTATGGCTTTCTCGATGATTTGAGCGTCGGAGTGACCGAGTTTGATGCCTTCGTCAACGGCTTCCCGTTTCACGTTAGGCGTAATTATCACTTGTTTGAAAAGCTTCTTTAGGAGATATAGCTTGTTTATTTGGGCTAAATGGATAAGCGGACCAGCATCAGAAACCACGGCTGGCAAAGGTTAATCTCCATACTTCGCCTTCAAATATTCTCGTATGCCCTTAGAGTCCCAATTAACCGGAACGCCTTCCCTCTCCAACAACTCAAGAAACTCACGCAACGAAATTCCCAAAATCTCAGCTGCACGCCCAGCAGTCAATTTCTCTCTCCGATAAAGATCAACAACTCTCCTGCGCAGACCATCCTCAATAAACTCTTTAATTAACGTGGAACGGTCAATACCCTCAAGAGCCCTTAGGGCTTCTACTCTCTCTAAATCATTTTTTGAAAGGCGAACAGTAACTACGACGCTTTTCCTCGTCACGTGTATCCCAAACAATAGAGAACACAATGTAATACATAAGCCTTATGCAAGAGACGACGGACACAAAAAGAGACTTATAATACTTCATCAAAAGAAGAAAGCCTGATTCTCCATCGAAACAGGGAGACTCTGTTAACCGCTTGGAAGTGCACGCGTACACACATACGTGGAACATTTTTCTGTATGTTGCTGTGGAGTTTTGATAGAGGGATGTTTGATAAATCATAAATTTGGTTATGGTAAATAAGTAATTAATTGAGAAAGGATGATGGAGAATGTGAAGCGAGAATTAGTTTCTGGAATGTTTTTTGTGCTGCTTTTAACAAGTATGTTAACCGCTGGGTTCAACACTCAACCAGTCAAGGCTTCTGGTACTATCTACATTAGGGCTGACGGTTCGGTTGACCCATCAACAGCACCAATTCACCGTGATGGAAACATCTATACCTTTACTGACCATATTTATGATTCAATAGTAATTCAAAGAGATAATATAATTCTTGATGGAAACGACTATTCGCTTATGCCTCAACTTGGACTTTTTGGGATTGACGTATCTTATAGAAACAATGTTACCATTAAGAAAGTACGAATTGCGGAAGTACATGAAGGCTTCACTCTCAATCACTCAACTAATTGCGTCTTAATGGAGAACTATGTTCTCAGTTTCTCAATTAGTATACGGATAATTGATTCACACAGTAATAAAATATCTAATAACAACTTGACAAGCTGGGAGATCTGCATTGCCCTCTTTAATTCTTCAAATAACGTTATTTATCATAATAACATCGGCCCGGCACCGGTTCCTATCCTAAGCGAATACTCGGAAAATACTTGGGATGACGGTTATCCTAGCGGTGGCAACTATTGGAGCAACTACGACGGCACAGACCTCTATAGTGGAGCTTACCAGAACGAATCTGGAAGCGATGGCGTAGGCGACGCGGCTTACACTATTGACGTTAACAACACTGACCGTTATCCGCTTATGGCTCCCTTCAACACGTTTTACGCCGGCACTTGGAACGAAACAACTTATTATATCCATGTGGTAAGCAACTCCTCGGTTACAGACTTCCACTTCAACCCTGACGAAGGCCCACTTCTGAGGTTTAACGTGACCGGCGAAGACGCCACAGCAGGCTTCTGCAGAGTAACCATTCCAAAGGATTTGCTATGGGTTGAAGATGGCTGGATAATAACCGTGGATGACCAGCTAATAACAGACTACAAAATAATCCAGGACGAACACTACACATACATATACTTTAACTACAACCACACCACAAAAACGGTCACGATCCAAGGAACAAACGTCATACCAGAATTCCCATCAACTACAATCCTACTAATGCTAATGTTAACCACTCTAATTGCAACAGTTCTCCTAAAGAAAAAGAGAAAACCAAAACTCTAAATTTTCCCATTTTTCCGTGTAATTTTCTGTTATTCAGGCTTATTGATTTAAAGGGGACTGTTTAAAATTCATGATTAGGAGTTCTGTTCGTTTCGGCCTCTGTTTGCCCTCGTGTTGGCTGGTTATGCAGAAGCTCCAGCACGATACTTCTTTGGCTTCCTTACGCCAGTCAGGGTATAACTTCTCTACTAACGGGTGGGGGACCATAGCTTATGCATGCTTTGCCTTTGATGTTGTGCAAAAGTTCAGCCAAGTCTCTGTGGTCGCGGATCGAAAAGCCGCCTTCGTAGTACTTTTTGGTTCCGATGTAGGGCGGGTCGCAATAGAAAAGCGTGTGGAGCGAGTTGTAGGTTTTTATAACTTGGCGGAAGTCCCGGTTTTCAATTTGTAACTCTCGGAGGCAGTTGGAAACTTCCAGTAGCCGAAGCCACGAGTTTTTTAGGGCCGACACCTCGTTTCGCTTTTTGCTGTGCTACCAACCCGTAAGCGCTTCTCCGGTACAGTACCCAGTACAGTACCAGTCCCTGAAAAGACTGCAGGAAAAACTCGTT
>MTLR01000123.1 GCA_002010925.1 Candidatus Bathyarchaeota archaeon JdFR-04 | reverse complement strand
TTTCGATGGAATCCCACTAGACAAAGTTACAACATCCATGACAATAAACGGGCCAGCAGCCATGCTTTTGGCAATGTATGTTGCTGTAGGAGATAAACAAGCAGTTCCAAGAGAAAAGCTTGGTGGAACAACCCAAAACGACATGCTTAAAGAGTTTTTCGCCCAGAAGCTTTGCATCTTTCCGCCTAGACCCTCGGTTAAACTAGTCACTGACATCATTGAATATTGTGCACGTTACCTGCCTAAATGGAACCCCATAAGCATAAGTGGCTACCACATCCGTGAAGCTGGAGCAAACGCGGTTCAGGAACTAGCTTTCACCCTATATGATGGAATAACATATGTAGAGTCAACCCTCGAAAGAGGCTTAAAAGTAGATGATTTTGCCCCAAGACTGTCTTTCTTCTTCGCTTCACATAACGATTTCTTTGAGGAAATAGCCAAATTCCGCGCTGCTCGACGTCTATGGGCGAAAATAATGAAAGAACGATTCCACGCAAAAAACCCAAGATCGCTGTGGATGCGAATGCACGTTCAAACTTCAGGGTGTACGTTAACTGCTCAACAGCCCCTTAATAACATTATTCGAGTAACCATCCAAGCCCTAGCAGCAGTCCTAGGCGGAACCCAATCCCTACACACAAACTCCTTCGACGAAGCATTAGCTTTGCCAAGCGAACTAGCAGTTAGAGTAGCTCTGCGAACACAGCAAATAATTGCTCACGAAAGCGGAGTAGTCGACACCATTGACCCATTGGCGGGATCCTACTATGTTGAAGCCTTAACCAACGAAATGGAAGAAAAAGCCATGGAATACATCCAAAAAATCGACGACATGGGTGGAATTTACGCTGCAATAGAGAAAGGCTTCTTCCAGCGCGAGATAGCTAATAGCGCTTACAGATATCAGACCGAAATAGAACGTAAAGAGCGTATAATAGTAGGCGTAAACGAATACAAAGTAGAAGAGGAAGAAACCAAAACCATACCTATCCTAAGAATAGATCCCAAAGTAGAAGAAGAGCAAATAATTCGGCTTCAAAAGCTAAGACGCGAACGCGACAACCGTAAGGTTAAACAAGTTCTGGAAAAACTCCACTACGCAGCAGAGAAAAACGAAAACTTAATGCCCATCATCATAGAAGCAGTAAAAGCATACGCCACGTTGGGTGAAATATGCGACGTACTACGCGCTATATATGGCGAATATAAAGAGTTAGTTATAATCTAAAAGGAGGAGAACTGGTTGGTTTCAGAAAGAAAAATACGCGTACTAATTGCCAAACCCGGCTTGGACAGCCATGATCGAGGCGCCAAAATAGTAGCTCGAGCTTTAAGAGATGCAGGCATGGAAGTAATTTACACAGGGTTAAGGCAGACTCCAGAACAAATAGTTGAAACAGTCCTCCAAGAAGATGTGGATGTGCTAGGGCTCAGCATCTTATCCGGGGCCCACATGACTCTTTTCCCAAGAATAATGGAGCTCATGAAAAAGAATGGATTAACTGACGTCCTAGTTTTCGCTGGCGGAATAATCCCGGAAGAGGATATGCCTAAACTCAAAGAGTTAGGAATAAAGGAAATATTTGGACCGGGCACTCCACTAGAAACCATAATTGACTTTGTACGGAAGAACGCCCCACGAAGGATGTAAAACGTGAAGTTTAGGAGACTCATGCCTGTTGACTTCAACGCTTAAACAGTTGGCATGTAGCATTCTTGCCGGGGATAGACGCTCAATAGCAAGGGCTATAACCCTTATCGAGAACAACGGTGAAAAAGCTCGAAAGCTCGTAGCATTCCTCTATCCCCATACAGGTAAAGCCCATATAATCGGCGTTACTGGACCAGGAGGCTCTGGAAAAAGCACGCTCATAGAGAAGTTAGTGAGCGAGTTTCGGCGAAGGGGCAAAACTGTGGGCGTCGTGGCTACAGACCCTTCTAGCCCATTTACAGGCGGAGCATTTCTAGGCGACAGAATACGAATGCAGAGGCTCGCCACAGACGAGGATGTTTTCATTCGAAGCATGGCTACTCGTAACGTGCCCGGCGGAATAGCTAAAGCCACTAAGGATGCGGTTACTGTTCTGGACGCCGCTGGAAAGGACATAATAATAGTTGAAACTGTGGGCGCTGGGCAGGCAGAAGTGGATATAATCAAAGTTGCCCACACTATCGTTGTGGTTTTTGCCCCTGGACTAGGCGACGAGATCCAAGCAATAAAAGCCGGAATAATGGAGATAGCCGACATATTCGTAGTTAATAAGGCAGATTTAGAAAACGCTGATAAAGCCGTAATCGACATAAAAGCCTCTTTAGAGCTAAATACCCAGGGAAAAGCCTGGAAACCACCTGTGCTCAAAACCGTAGCCCTTACAGGTGAAGGAATCAAACAATTGATAAACGAAATTTTACAACATAAGGCATTCTTAGAAAAAGGAGCAGGTGTACATAAACGTCGAAAAAAAGTTGAAACCGAACTCGTGGAAGCAATAAAAGAGAAGGTAGC
>MTLR01000167.1 GCA_002010925.1 Candidatus Bathyarchaeota archaeon JdFR-04 | reverse complement strand
TCTACATAAGTGAGGAGGAAGATCTATTCAAAAACACATTGTAGTAGATCATTCCTAGAAATTCTCGCCTTCCATAAACCGCATGGTCTCCTGTAAAAAGGGGTTCATCCGCTTCTCAGCCCCAATCGTGGTAGCTGGACCATGCCCTGGATAAACAACGAAGTGTTCTGGTAAGACCGCTATCCGTTCTTTAAGCGACCTCATCAGGTCTCGAAAAGAACCTCCGGGAAGGTCGGTTCGCCCAATGGAACCAGCAAACAATGTGTCTCCGGTGAAAACCAAGTTTTTAGCTAGAAGCGAGATGCTTCCTGGGCTATGACCTGGTGTGTGCAAAACTCTAAGCATTTCTTCACCAAACTCTACGGGATCTCCGTGTCGAAGGAGAATGTCGGGTGTTGGCGATGAATTTCGGTAACCAGATGCTTGGGCTACGGCTTTACCGATTTCTCCTAGCATCCTAGCGTCAAGCTCGTGGATAAGTATAGGTGCCCCTGTGTTTTTCTTGGCTAAACCGTTTCCGCAGCTGTGGTCAGGATGTCCATGAGTATTAACGATAAAATTCACGTGTAGGCCGTTTGTTTCTATATACTGGAAAATTTTTTCTGCTTCTGTTTTGGAGTCAAACCCTGGATCTATGATTATTGCTGCTTTCGTTTTCTCGCAGGAAACCACGTAGCAATTTGTGAATAAGGCTCCAACAGTAAACGTTTGAACATTCAACCGGTCGTTCCCCTTAATCCTATCAAATGCATAATTCGTGCTCTTTAAACTTTTACCATTAGAACAATAAAATTCAACTTGTTTAATTCCCTAAACACTCAAATATTCCTTTCATAATCAATTCTCTGAACTATCATGGAAGAGTTACCTCAAAAGGATCTATCGTCTTCTATTAAACCTGAAGAAAAAATGGAAGTTGGACGTTTTGAATTATTGAGGGGCTTTGTTGAAGAAGAGTTTGTTGTGGAGGATTCCTTAATAGAGTTTGGGGTGCCCACTTTTTATGTAAAATTCCGTAAGAACTCGAAACAGGCTTTTCTCAACTTGTTGAGGCGGCTTGAGCCTGAAGGATGCATTCCCTTGCTAAGGAGGACTGATGGAAGAACTGTTCTAAAGATAACCCCTAAACCTGAGATTAAACCCAGCAACCCTTGGGTGAATGTAGCTCTTTTTCTGGCAACGATCCTTACCACGTTTGCCACCGGATACGTTCTCTCGTTACCCTTAGCTGAGGCTGGTTTAATGCAGAACCCATTTATAGGCGCAGCTGCCTTTTCAGTATCCATTCTAGCCATCCTCGGGGCTCATGAAATGGGACACAAGCTAGCAGCTAACAAGCATAAGGTAAAAGCCACCCTCCCCTACTTCATTCCAGCACCTCCACCTATACTAGGGGGGATAGGAACGTTTGGAGCTGTAATAATGCAAAAATCTCTTCCACCAAACAGAGACGCCCTTTTCGACATAGGCTCCTTCGGCCCAGTCATCGGATTCTTCGTAACAATAATAGTGACCGCTACAGGGATTATGCTTTCCTACCCTGTAGAAACTCTTCCAAAAGACGCAGGAGTCCTTCCAATTATACCTCTTTTCACAATTATATTTCATTTACTGATCAATTCCGGGCTGTTTACTGCAGGAAAACCAGTTTTACTTCATCCGGTAGCGTTCGCTGGATGGGTTGGAATGTTGATTACCATGCTTAATCTTCTTCCAGCGGCAATGCTCGATGGGGGACACATCATCCGCTGTTTGGTTTCGGAAAAAATTCAAAGGGCTTTCCTAATTTTTTCCATTCTTTTCCTTTTCTTCATGAATTTATGGCCGATGGCATTATTCGTTCTTTTCATGTCTATGGCTAAGCACCCCGGTCCACTCGATGATGTTTCCGGTCTTTCTACGAGGAGAAAAATCTTTGCGGTTTTTCTGGTTTTAGTATTCTTGTCTTGCGTTATCCTATTTGGCCCTTTGCTGGATTTGTTTTTGTGGTTTTTGCGTCTTTTATTCTGAAACGGTTGGATTATGTACTTTTGTTGCACGTGAAGACAGTAATGTTTATTAAATATCAATATATACGACTAAACTGGCTCCGTATCACTACCAAGCGCGAACTAAAATGAAACATGCTATTATATTCGCAGTTTTCTTTCTAATATTCACATTAGCCTCTGTCTTAGTGGCTGTCCCACTGTTTCCGGGAAGTCTATTTCTCCTGTTGTTACTCTCTGAGAACGAATTAACGGAATACCGCATGTATATAGCGGCTTTAATAAATGGGCTGGTTTACTCCTTTTTGGTTGGCTCCTTTTTTGTTTGGCTGAGCAAAAAGCTAGTTGAAGATTAAAGCTCCTGAGCTGAAAGAAGAAAGCCTGTTAATCGAATCCTGCTTTTACATCTATTACATTGAATGATTAATTCCTCTAATTCCTCTCCCTTGAGTTTGGTATTCATAATTGTGTAGACTTCCTCGCTTTCATCATCGGGGGATATCACCACTCCACATTTAGGACAGGG
>MTLR01000160.1 GCA_002010925.1 Candidatus Bathyarchaeota archaeon JdFR-04 | reverse complement strand
TAAAGTTTTCAGAGGAATCAAACGTGTTAGCCTGCTTAACAGGCTCCGAATGACCGCCAGTTTAATGCGAAAAGTTCGTGAATGGTACCGGAACTACCCCGTTACCCCCGAGGGGTATAAAAAATGGAGAAAGGAAACAGAGAGATTATTTGAGGTTGTGGAGCAGAAGCTCGGTCAAAAATAAAGTTGAAGGCAAAACAATGCGTGTTGCCGCTTTAATGACAGGAGGAAAGGATTCCACTCTAGCTCTTTATCATGCCTTAAAACAGGGACTACAAGTAGCTTATCTGGTGACAATGANCCCCCGCCGTGAGGATAGCTGGATGTTTCATTCACTAAACCTACACATAATGGAGTATTTCGCCCAAACTGTCGGAATTCCTTTAGTTAAAGGCTTCACCAATGGGATAAAAGAGGAGGAAGTTAAAGATTTAGAACATTTAATTGCTAGATTAAACGTTAAGGGAGTGGTTTCTGGGGCAATAGCCTCAACATACCAGAAAAGCAGAATAGAAGAAATTTGTGAGCGACTGGGACTTAACTCAATAACTCCTCTGTGGCGTAGATCACCAATTTCCATTCTAAATGAGATTTTATGGCTAAAATTCGAAGTAGTCATCGTCGGAGTTTTCGCACAGGGTCTTGACCAAAAGTGGCTTGGAAGAAAACTTGACAAAAAACTGGTGAAAGAACTTCTGAGACTCAACGAGAAATATGGAATCTCCATAGTAGGCGAAGGAGGAGAATATGAAACTCTAGTCCTAGATGCGCCCTTCTTTGAGAAGAAAATACACATATTAGAAACACAGAAAGTCTGGCGGGGAGATCACGGATATCTTAAAGTAACTAAAGCCAAACTAGAAGCGAAACCAACCTAATCGGAAAGTTTATTTCTCCCCTCACAGCTATGAACTAGAACAACCCTAGGGATGCAACCTAAAAGGTTAAACATAATCCAGGAAGGAGCCAAGAATGGCATATAAATATATAGCCGAAGCTTGGGTGAGCCCTGAGAAATCCTACGTAAAAGAATTGTTACGCCAGAGGCTCATGATTTGGCGTAAACAGAAGGCGGTTACACGTATAGAAAAACCCACTCGTCTAGATAGAGCGCGAAAGCTAGGGTATAAAGCAAAACAGGGCTTTGTTGTTGTCCGTGTCCGGGTTAGACGAGGAGGCTTAAGAAAAGTTCGTCCTCGCGCTGGAAGACGCCCAAAACGAATGGGAGTTAAAAAGTATAAGCCAGCGAAAAGCCTAAAGTTCATAGCTGAGGAAAGAGCCGCCCGAAAATTTCCAAACCTTGAAGTTCTTAATTCTTACTGGGTAGGAGAAGACGGAAGATATAAATGGTTCGAGGTCATCTTGGTCGACCCCCATCATCCAGTAATTCAGTCTGACCCTAAAATAAACTGGATATGCCAAAAACAACATAAGGGCAGAGTTTTCAGGGGCTTAACCAGCGCTGGAAAAAAGGTTCGAGGCTTAAGGCGGAAGGGCAGAGGAGCAGAAAAAATGCGTCCAAGCCGAAAGGCAGCAACTCAAGACTGAAATTTCAACTATTAGTCAAATAAACTCTTCATTTTTCTGAGAAGCAAGAGGGGTCTGCCCGTCATGAAATCTTCATTCTGTCTTCAGTCTGGGACGGCGTCATCATCCCCCAAAACATCAGATGGTCCCACCACACTTAAGCCTTCCGTGTTCTGAAATCTTTCGGCGAAGCGCCTTTAAAGTCCCAGAAACAGCTAGAACGTGAACAGCAACATGTTCCTCATCTATTGATGTGATGGCAGCTGTTGCCGCTCGAACCATCAGCAAAGCTTTATGATTGCAACGTAGTATAGCAAACCCCTTTTTTGGTGTATAGTTAACCAAAACTAAACCGGCTTTACTAGCTCCGTATTCGCCGTAAAGCCTAGTTAGGGAATCCCAAACCTTGTTTAGGAATGTTCTTCTGTCAAAAATTCCTTCTGATTCGATTTTCAGCGCGATGTATCTTGGTCTTCGTCTATTTATCATGAGCAGTTCTTACCTCTCTTAATGAGTTGAATTCCTGGCGCAATGAAATTCGGACTTAATTTTTTACGATTTCGTTCCACAATGGAGATGGGAATTTTCGAAACACCGTCTAAAGCTATTGGAAAATCTAGATCGAATAAAGTAGCCAAAATTGCTAATTCTCGAGGTTTACGCATAAGCCAGACTTCCGAGGCCCCACTGGAAATCACTACCGGAACGTTGAATTTCACCGCTACCATAGTTTCCCTCCTTAAGTAAGATAACAGACGAACCCTTGGAGAACCGCTTGACAGTATAAAAGGCGCTATAGGGATTTCGAGGGATGCTAAGGCGCTAGATGCTAACTCAGCCTCTTGAAAATCGAAAAATCTTTTCCGCGGATCGAGACTAGGAAAAACAAGAAGATCAACCCGTCTATCCTTAGCTGCTTGACGAGCGATAACCTTGGAAACACACCTTACGCATATAATTTCGAATTTTCTCCGTAGACGACGCAGATAACCAAGCAGGTCTTTACGTGTTTT
>MTLR01000172.1 GCA_002010925.1 Candidatus Bathyarchaeota archaeon JdFR-04 | reverse complement strand
CATCGCCGCTATTGTTTTCATTCTATTGACCAACGGGTTAGGAATGATAGAAATATCATTCATGGCTGGAATTCAGCAGTTTGTGGATCTTCCGATGGCGGTGGCAATAACGTTGTTTATTACGGTAGCGCCACCAGCCATAGTCCAAGGAAGAATTTCAAGAAAAAGGTTAAGCATGGAGCAAGGGATATCTAACTTCTTACGTGACTTAACAGAAGTTAGGAAAACCGGACTTTCGCCTGAAAAGTGTATTGAAAGCTTGTCTGAACGAGATTATGGTGAGTTTACTAAGGAACTAAAAAGGATTTCCTCCGAGATTTCTTGGGGTATTCCTGTTAGAAAAGTGATAATGGACTTTGTAAAGCGCACGCGAAGCTGGGTTACGCAGATAGTCATGTTTCTATTGGTGGAAACAATAGATGTGGGCGGGGGAACCATAAGCATGATCGAGTCTTTAACCCGATTTAATTCTCTCACGCAAGAGGTCGAGAAACAGAAGAAAATGGCTGTACGCCCTTACGTGATGATCCCCTACTTTTCAGCCATACTCCTTGTAGCAACAACGATTATGACCCTAAGCTTCACTTCAGCTACGTTAGAAGCAGCTGAAAGTCAAACAATGAACGTAACTGCAATGACTACCATTTTCACTGCATCAACTATTATGCACAGTTATCTGATAGGGTTGGTTGCTGGTAAGATAAGCGAGGAAAGTGTTGCTGCTGGGTTTAAACATTCCGCTGTACTGGTAATTCTTGCTATACTAGCAGCAAAGGTTGTTCCCTTGTTCCTCTAAAAAGGAGAGAAATTGAAAGAATGGAAAATAAGGCTAAAGCTCTATGTAGATTCCTACAATGCGTTAGAGCAGTTAGCCCCGTTGTTTCCACCACCATTTTAATAGGCTCAGTTGTCGTTTTAATAACTGTTGCAATAACCTTCGCAAACACAATTTTGATTTTGAGAGTTGCTGAAAACGAGTTTAATTCCATGAAACAGTTTATGCGCACCGTTGGATTACAGGTTGATGATGTAGCTTGGATTATTGGGCGAACCCAAACGATTCGTTACTCGAGCAAGTACGGATATGTAGCATTCATCTCAAATGCGTTAAGATATGACATCTTCGTAAACAGCCAACACTTCATTAACTTCACTGTTGGAATGATAGTTTACAACATGCCCGTGGATAAATACTCGATGGGTGATGGATACTATGAGGAAATATATCCTTCTGACTCGTCTTTTCTTCAGAAGGGAACCTCGGCGCCTGTTGCTCGGATCTTCGCTATTGAAAGACTTGTAGCAAACACTAGTTATATTCGTGTAGCTGTTGTTCCATGTCTACGAATAGTTAACTCTACGATAGTAATTAGGGGTTCTGCTAAAAATTATGTTAAGCTTTACATTCCTAAGCTTGTAGCTGGGCGGATGACGAGGCGTTCTTTGTCTATAACATTAACGGGAACCAAGTTGAATGTGAGCCAAATAGATAACGCGAATAGCCTTCGAGTTAACGTAACCTTTCTCAAAGAAAGCGAAGGGTTCGACAGTGGCTTCTTTAGGTTCAAAGCACCAATAGAAACTCCTAACATTCCATCCAATTCTATGCTTCAGATTTACTGCGGCGAGGTAAGCGTTTCGTTGGGTCTTCACGCATAGGAGGAGAAAAAATGCCCCATGCAACCATGGAATACGTCATCATGGCGCCAATTCTTATACTGCAAGTTGTGTTTTTCCCTTTAGTTACAAGCTGGATGATGAACTTCTGGATAGATTCACGGAGGCAAATTGTTCTTCGAGAAACCGCGGATCATCTTGGAAGCTTGATACAGCAAATATACTTTTCCCTAAATCATAAAAACGTACCTAGTGGACAAGTCGTATATTTCCCTGATCTTCCAAAGCTTATAGAAAACTATGCTTACACAGCAAGGGGAGTCCTAACCAGTGAAGGGCAAAACTCAAGCAAGGTATTAGAGCTTAATCTAACATTAAGACGAGTAGGCAATACTGTTGAAACGCTTGTTGTTCTAGGACCAAATATTGTTTGGAACGAAGCCACGGTGTATGTAAGCAATTCCACTAATGCATGTATCATAGCAGAAAAGTTTCCGAACGGAACATTGAGCCTTGCGTTTGGACAGGAGGCATAGTCATGGCTGGGACGACTATTGACCATTTAGTCGCTGTTACTGCTTTTTTAGCGGCCTTTTTTATTTTCATTAGTTTGTTCAGTCAGACTCTTCAAACCGCCATAATTTACCAGAGGCATCGTCAATTAGCGATTAAGTGTAGCGATCTGCTCGACAATATTCTGTTGAATCCTGGATATCCCCTTTACTGGGGGCAACAGAACTGTACTCCAACTAGTTTTGGTTTACGAGAACCGGAAGAGTACCAGTATAAGCTTAGTCCCTTTTCCTTAATGCGTCTCCGTTCTTCAACTGGGGAGCCTGTTTACTATCCTAAAACAGGCTTATGGTATAGCAATATAACCGTAGGATTTGGTAATTTCTTGTTAGTGCCTTACACTGAAATAATAAACTATTCTACTG
>MTLR01000041.1 GCA_002010925.1 Candidatus Bathyarchaeota archaeon JdFR-04 | reverse complement strand
CGGTACTTCCCAATACTCAACGGAGTTCTCCAACAATGAGGGAACCGTACTCATAACATACACAGTGCCACCATCACCTACTGGCAATCACACAATATCCGCATACGACGAACTCCTAAACCAGCCCAATGGAAAGAACTTCACCGTACTTGCCCCCGAGAAGCCTACGCCACTGAACCCCACAAACGGAACGTCCACAAACATAAACAAACCTACCCTCTCATGGACTTCAGTAACAGGCGCAACCACCTACAACATCCAATACTCAAAAGACAAAACATTCTCAAGCGGCGTCACAACCATAACCGGAATATCAGAAACACAGTACACCCTAACCGACCCCTTAGACGACGGAATATGGTACTGGCGCGTACAAGCATTAGACGCGTACCCAAATCCAAGCGGGTATTCAGACGCCTTCATGATGCTAGTGGATACTACTCCACCCCACTCCGCACCAGCCCAACTCAGCTCCTACCAAAACTCGTTAACCTTCAACATAGCCTACACATCCTCAGACACCCTCTCAGGAGTCGCCTACGTTGAACTTTACTTCAGCTACAACGGCGGCAGCTTCGAGAAATACGGCACATTCCTCACACAAAACGGTGTAATATCCTTTGACGCACCCTACGGAGACGGTGTATACGCCTTTTACACAGTAGCAGTTGACAACGCTGGAAACATCCAAGAAGACACTGAGCAAACACGAACCCTTGTGGATACCGTTCCACCAACCTCTTATGTAGTTGCCTTACCTCAATACACAGCCCAAAGAACATTTGACATAAGCTACGTGGCAAACGATGATGGAAGCGGCACCTCCTACGTAATCCTATATTACAGCATAGACGGCGGCAACACATGGATACGCTACAGGGAGCTTACCCAAAGCCCAGCCACATTCACCGCTCAATCAGACGGAAGATACATGTTCTACACCATAGCAGTTGACAGAGCCGGAAACATCCAAGGCACCCCAGAAGCACAAGCAGAAACCACAGTGGACACAGCCCCACCCACCACATTCCAAGAAGTCGAAGGCACATTAGGTAACAAGGGATGGTACACAACCAGTGTAAAAATAACCCTAACAAGTTTTGATACATTAAGCGGAGTGAACACAATTTACTTCTCAATAAACAACAGCCCATGGCAAAGGTATAACGGCCCATTCAACATAACCACAGACGGAACCTATCTGGTAAGCTACTACGCAGTAGACAACGCGGGTAACCCAGAAACACCCAGCAACATTACAATAAAAATCGACAAAACTCCGCCTCTAACAACGTCAAACGCCCAAGAAGCCTGGTATTCCCAAACACCAGTTACCTTCAACCTCCTAGCTTCAGACAGCCAAAGCGGGGTTGCAGCGACCTACTACAGACTCGACGGCACAGTCTGGACAGAATCCAACACAGTAACCATAACTAACGAAGGAATTCACATCGTTGAATTCTACTCGATTGATGTCGCCGGAAACATCGAAGCCACCCAGAAAATATACGTCAGAATTGACTTCACTCCACCGACTACATCTCGGGAAATTCAAGGAACACTAGGTAACAAAGGCTGGTACACAAGCAGCACAACAATCACCCTGACAAGTACTGACGCAACAAGCGGAATAAACGCAACCTACCTCTCCATAGACAATAGCCCCTGGCAGAAATATAACGGTCCATTCAATTTAACCTCAGATGGAATTCACACAATACGTTACTACACAATAGACAACGCGGGTAACCCTGAACCAGAAAACACCCTCACAGTTAAAATCGACAAAACAGCCCCGCACACAGTATCAGACGCTGCCGAAAGCTGGTATTCCCAGTCCCCATTAATCATAAACCTAACAGCCTCAGACAACCACAGCGGAGTTGCCACAACTTACTACCGACTTGATGGCACAGTATGGATAGAATCTAACACAATAACAATAGTCGGCGATGGAATCCACACCGTTGAATTTTACTCAATCGACAACGCTGGAAACATCGAGGCCATCGAGAAAATATACATCAAAATCGACAGCGCCCCTCCAATAGTATGGCCCCAGCAAATAATAGAACACAACGTCCACATCACCGGCGCCTATAAATTCGAATTCGCAGTAGAAGACGAAGCAGGAGTATCCAGCGTAGACGTGTACATCGATGGCAAAAAACTCCAAAGAATCTACATAAACCCCCAAACAGGATTCTACGAATTCCTACTCAACACAACAACCCTAAACGACGGAGCACACGAAATAATCTTCAACATCAACGATAACGGAAACCACACGGTAACAATAAGAAGAACATTTATCGTTGACAACACCCCACCCCTAGTAGAGTCAATAACCCCAGACTTCAACACAGCCCAAAGCGGAATCATAAACATAGAAGTCTCAATAACAGAGCAAACAAGCGTCTCCACAATCTACCTAAGCATCGATAATGGCGAATGGACAGCCATGACCTACAGCAGCGACGAAAACAAAGCATACTACCAACTAAGCACAAACACTGGCGACAACGGCGTCCACAACATCAAAATAAAACTGACAGACACCC
>MTLR01000201.1 GCA_002010925.1 Candidatus Bathyarchaeota archaeon JdFR-04 | reverse complement strand
TTATACATGAAAACTTTGCCCCTGTATTTTCCACGGAAACGCCTTTGGAAATCCGTTCTCCGCGTTGTGATGTACTGTATTTCGCCTTTTTCCGCCAGCCTTTCCACAGCTTTTTCCACTCGCCTAAAGTTTTGGGCCCCGTAGACAGCTAAGTCTATATCTGACACTGAGGAATGCATGTTTAAGGCTATGGACCCTCTAAGCCCAAAATCCTCAATGGGCACATTTGCAAATTTGGAAAGAAGTTCTACCAGTTCTAAGGCTAAATCTTCCAACTTGTTTCTTTTCTTTTTAGCTAAAAGTTCTTTTAGACATTGCTTCGCTGGAAAAGCCTTTTTAATGAAACTTTTAGGAACGCTTATGACTTCTTTCTCTCTATAGGGGCAGAAATACACATATTCCGGGAAATGCTCTTTAAAGGCACTAATTAATTTCTGATAGTTTTCCGCAGTATAAAGTTTTTCAGCTCGACAAAGAGTTGCCCCTTCAATTTTTAGTTTCCACATTCGTCTAAGCATACGCAAAGGAAATAAGTGCTTTAGTTCTGCCGGAATGTACTTCAGAAAGCAGAAAAACCTGTCTTTAGGGTGTTCGTATCCAATGACGGTGAATATGAAGTTTTCCTTTGTGAGAAAGGTATCTCCATCAACCAAGTTGCCATTCTTCGACATGACTCGTCTATTTAAGTTTGATGAAGCTTAAAAATAAAGGGTCTCTTCAACGTAGTTAGCAGTTGCATGGCATTTGTTAGGTTTGCTCATTACCGAGCCATTGCTTGAAAAGCTTATGTTCTATTCCCAAAAGATCTAAAACTTTCCCAATAACAAAGTCTACAAGATCTTCAATTTTGGTGGGTTTATGGTAGTAGCCAGGCATGGCTGGAACAATAAGCACATCCTGACTGGCTAAATCCAGCATGTTCCTTAAGTGAATAACATTTATCGGAGTTTCTCTAGGAACCAGTATCAATTTGCGTTTCTCCTTTAATGTCACATCCGCTGCTCTTAGAATGAGATTATCGGAATATCCATGAGCTATGCCAGCAAGTGTTTTCATACTGCATGGAATAACGATCATGCCATCTGTCTTAAAAGAACCACTTACAATTGGCGCACTTAGATCTTCTACATCGTAAACATGCACGGCCAACCTTTCTAAGTCCATTTTCGTTGTTTCTAATTCATGCCTAATCACTTTTTCTGCAGCCTTGCTTATGATCAAATGGGTCTCAATATTTCTTTCCCTTAATACTTCGAGAAGTCTTTTGCCATAAATAACTCCGCTGGCTCCAGTTATGGCAACAATTAATCGCAAACGATCAGCCAGCTATTCTAACTGCAAAACATCTCTCAAGTAAGCCCTATAAGGTCCGAGTCTGCCACCATAGTTGCCAGCAGAAATCTTTACGACACCCGAAACTTTCGCCGCGGCTCTTATTCCTTCAGCCATACCACTCTTTACCGCATTAATATCCAAGCCGTTTATGACTATTTCATAAACTGTATTAACATTTTCTGGAACCTTTGAATCTTCTATAAGTTTTTTCAGTTTTGGGCAGTATGAATGAAAAGTTGATGCCTTAAGTTTGTATTTTATCGATCCGGCCTTGGATCCCGCTCTACAGATGCCGCCTGGAAACGGTAAAATAACCCTCTGACATTTTTTACTTATAGCATCGACAGCTTCTTCCGCTGCCTTAAGTCCCGCATCGAGATTTTCAGCCATTATAAGAAAGTTCCCGCCAGCCACGGCTTTTACAACACCAAAACTGTCTTCGACAATGAACTCGCCTTCCATCACCGGGATTTTCCAGCATTTTCTTCCATTAACCACCGTTTTTCTTTGAAAACCGTCGCCGAAAAGTCTTATACTTCGCCCCACCTTCACCTTCCTTTTGGCTTGGGGCAATCCATCAAAAGCTGCTGTTGTGGGGCAAGTTAGAATGCATTGGGATAGTCTAAGTATCATTTGTTCTTTTAACTCTGGTCTTGTTCGATGATATATTTGGATTATTACTCCTACTCGTCCATCTAAAGTTTTGTCTGGTGTTAGCATCCCCTCTATTCCAGCCTCAGCTGGTGACATAATTATTGATGTGCCGAATCCTGTTGCTAACTTAGCTGCTGTAAACGCCCATTTTTCATTCTTAGCGGTGATTAACACTCTTCCGGCCCACATTGGAAACATCTCAGCGAAAGTATCCTCGATTTCCACACCATTATAACGGAACATGTCAACACTCCTTATTATGGTTGAATTAGTTTCATTCTCCTTTTGGAACTTAAACTTTCTCATCGACTTCTTTTAAAATTATCCACACGATCCATTCAAATCGAAATATATAGCCTCTAAAGTTCTGTAGGCATCATTACCCTTGAAAAAGTAGAGAAAAATAGGGTAAGGTTTACTTTAGAAAACTACTTTTGTTTTCTAGCTAAAAGGCCCTTAGCTTTTAATTTTTTGTATATCTTTGGTGAAAGTAGTAGTATCGCGATGCTTATAAAAGCGCCTAATAACATCCATGGAAATGATGATGAAAGTAGTTCGGTTGTTGCAGGCGGATAAGCCAGTGTAATTTTTACTGTCTTAGTTCTATCTACGTTTATA
>MTLR01000122.1 GCA_002010925.1 Candidatus Bathyarchaeota archaeon JdFR-04 | reverse complement strand
GAAAGCCTGATGGTAGAAACTGTTTTGAACTTTTTACGCAATGCTAGAGTTACGACTGATCGATCAGAGGTTTTAATCGACGAGAATTGCGTATACTACGACGGAGAGAGCCTCATTGTCCCTTCAAAAGCTATTAGATCCATGTTACTACTCGGGGGTTATAACCGCTTTTCTTGGAACCAGTTACGCGATTTATTGAGTAACTTTATAAAAAAGAATACGGATGCTGTGAGGTTTGACAACAAGACAGTGTTGAAATGCTGGTTCTTTGATCCAGAAAAGGTTGGAGTAAACGTAAAAGAGCAATTAGAGGGAGGTAATGATGGATCTGATGATTGACCAATTTTTCCTGTTACTAGTATATAGGGAACAAGTCACACAAAAACGCGTTATATCGGATTTGTTTTGGCAGTTACGTAGTAACCCAGTTACAAACACTGTTACAATATCGATTCTGGAATCTTTATTTAAGAAAATAAGCAATATACAAAGGCCTCTAAATGTAACCGCATTTTTGGTGTATCCAGTAACACTAGTTACTTTTCCTCTATTATTAAAAAGGAGGATTTTCAATGCAGCTTGCTAAGCAGATAGCCATACCAACCATTGAATGCACGATTAGAATCTGGGGAGGTCCGGGCAGCGGAAAAACGAGCTATGGCTGCCAGATCGTTCAGTCATATGGTGTCAGTCCATCAGAGTTAGCGGCCCTCACCCTGCGAAGAAGGATGGCAGACGACTTGGCAAGGAAGCTCATTCAAACGGGCATTGCAAACTCACCGGATGAACTACCATTCTGCTCAACGATGCATGGTGTCATCCGGAGATGGCTCGACTTCCCGAGTGAGGGGGGCATCTACGGTAACAAAGAAGCCGGAACGGTCAACCTCCAGAAAGTCTTCTTCGAGGAACGGAGGATACCGTTCAGCGAGACTGAGGACGTCTTCGGGACGATTCCATACAAGCTTGGCAACCTGTTTCTAGCTTTGAGGACTTGGTTGATCCATACCATGCACAAACCCCAAGAGTGGGGTAAGGCTCCTTTAGCAGCCGAATTCTTACGGCATGGTGGAAGATACAGCCTATTTCTCAGGTTGCTTGAAGAATACGAGGATTTTAAGCGAGACAACGATCTATGGGACTTTGACGATCTGATTTTAGTAGCTTTGGGATCAGATCAAGCTCCGCCAGTAAAACTGCTGTTCGTTGACGAATGCCAAGACAACAGCCTTGCCATGCATGCTATAACAGCAAAGTGGGCTCAAAAAACCCCTGTTGTGGTCTTAGCAGGAGATCCAAATCAGTCAATTTATGGATTCTTAGGTTCAGACCCCCAGTTGTTCTGGAAACATACTAGGGCGAGGAAAGAAATCAACCTTGAGATATGCTACCGTTTGCCGGAGAACACTTGGCAAGTAGCGAAATCGATCCTTGAAGTCTCAAAGCAACCAGTTCCCAACTTCAAATTCGATAAAAAGGAAGGGATTGTAAAGAGAATAGCAGCCCATAAACTTCTCGACATACTCAGGCAACACCCATGGCCGGCCTTCCACTTGGTGAGGGCAAATTTTATGCGAGAACGCATAGCTGAGCTTTTAATCAAAGTTGGTAGGCCCTTCAAGGGCTATTCTTTAAGGTGGACTGATGCAGACTTCCACCTCTACAATGCCATTTTTGAGATAAGAAAGCATGCAGAGAATGGATTCGAGTCTGAGAAACTTATCCCATTGCCATACCTGAAAAGGCTGGCAGAAGTGTTTCCAAGGCAGTTTTTCAACTGCAAGAAGAACGAAATAACTAATGAGTGGGAGTGGCGAGAAATCCACAAAGTTCTGAAACCCCTTTTGATCTCGAACTTGCTAAGCCATGATCCTCTTGCCCACACACTTAAAAGCGGGATCTCAGAGATTCAGAAGCTGAAGGTTGTCAATGCTTTGAGATTTAACGATAAGAAGCTGACTGAGGCCGATCTCCACCACATAATGACCATCCACGAGGCTAAGGGTCTTGAATGCGATTTTGTTTTCCTCTATTCAGAATGGACCAGAAAGATCAAGCATGAGGCAAGCTTCAAGGAGGAGGCTCGTGTCTGGTTTGTTGGAGCAACAAGGCATAGACAAATGCTCATAATCGTAGATGGCTTGTTTTCCGATTTTCTGGCATGCGAAACTTGTCCATTTTTGCGGAGGTGGGAGGGTGATTAAGATCCCAGACCAACTCAAAGAGTTCGAGATAATTCTCTTGCGAAAGGATGAGCCTAAAAGGCCGGCCCACAAATGGCAGGATCATACTGGAGGCTTCAGATACAAAGCTACAGATTGGAGAGTTCTGAATCATCTAGCCTACGGCGGCGGTTATGCAGTTTATTGCTCAAACCAGCTTGCTGTAATAGACGCTGACGAACCTGAATTGTTGGAAGCTGTTTTACAGCTTCCAGAAACTTTCACCGTGAGAACAGGAAGTGGCGGCTTTCATTTCTATTATAGGTCCAACCTAGATCGGAAGATCATCATTTACAAGGGAGACAAGCACCTTGGTGAAATTCAGGCAGGCGGAAGAGCCTATGTTGTTGGTCCCGGATCTAAGCATCCGAACGGTAACCGTTACGAAATTTTGAAAGACC
>MTLR01000145.1 GCA_002010925.1 Candidatus Bathyarchaeota archaeon JdFR-04 | reverse complement strand
CTAAATTTCATATTTGCATAATGAATCCGCCTTTCACTCGTAGTGTGGGTGGAAATCTTCTATTTGGCTCGTTACCTAAAAAAGAGAGGGTTAAGCTGCAGAAGTCTCTTAATAAACTGCTCAAGGAAAAGAATCTCACGGGCATTGGTCAAGCCGGGCTTGGGGCAGTTTTTGTTTTCATAGCTGACAAGTATTTGGAAGAGAACGGTAGAATGGGACTTGTACTCCCGAGAGCTGTCCTGTCTGGTGTTTCCTGGCAGAAAGTGCGGGAGAAGCTTTTAGATAAGTACCATGTTGAGTATATAATAACAAGTTACGAGGCGAATAATCAGTGGAATTTCAGTGAAAACACTGATCTAAGCGAAGTTCTTATTGTAGCGAGAAAGAAAAAGGGTGATGAAGAATCGCATTATACGTTTTTTGTTAATTTGTGGAAGAAGCCTTCTAACGAACTTGAATCGATTTATTTAGGTTCTCAGTTGAAGCACCTTTATGGCAGTGCTAAACTTTATGATATTGAGAATTCGAATGCTTCGCCGTATCATCTTAAGCTGCATGGGAGAAAGATTGGTGAAGTCTATTCTGCTATGCTGGAAGACAACAACTTTGGAGTATACAACATCTTTTCTCAGATGGAACTTAACCGAGTGATGCTTTTTCTGAGAAAAGGCATGGTCTACTTGCCAGACCAGGGGATAGTGGGTAGCATTCGACTAACCACTTTGGATAAAATGGGAGCAGAAATAGGCCCGGATAGACGTCAAGTTCACACAGTTTTTAAAGTTAGCAATGTTGAAGCTGACTCTTTTTATAAGGCTTTTTGGGGATACAATTCCAGTATACTTAAAACTATCTCGCAGAAACCTAATGGATATTTAACGCCGAAGAGAGCTGATCAAGCTCGCAACTTGTGGCGTAAGCGGGGGCAACTTCTAATAGTTGAAAGAGCCAGGTTAAATACATATACTGTTTTGGCAGTCTATTTAGATGAAAGCGCTTTGTCCAATGTATGGTGGCCTATTAAACTGGACGATGAGGTTGCTAAGATTCTGGCTGTTTGGATGAATTCCACTTTCGGCT
The DNA here is from genome assembly GCA_002010925.1 of Candidatus Bathyarchaeota archaeon JdFR-04. Classification (GTDB taxonomy): domain Archaea; phylum Thermoproteota; class Bathyarchaeia; order Bathyarchaeales; family UBA233; genus UBA233. Next base: position 1,548 of record MTLR01000145.1, on the reverse strand, counting down.
TCCTATTGCTGTCATCCATAGCGGAGGTCACTCAGGGTCCTTGGGTGGATTTCAAGAAGGAGCATCTTTGGCGAATGCCTGTTCTTGACGTTAACAAATTGGGGCGAAAAACAAAGAACGCTCTCCTGAATTTGTACGATAAACCCTTAAACGGTAAGAAAATCAGTGAGCTAAAATTCAAAGCTCTCCCAAAAGAATTCGCAGAACCATACGCCAGAAAAATCATCGACGAAGAAATCTGCAAAGCTTTAGGGCTAAAGTTAAAGCTTGACGTACTCTACAAACTACTTTCAAAAGAACCCATGCTTACAGGATAAAATTGTTTAGACAATTTTAAATCAACTAAGAAGTTCAGAATAAATCCAAATCAGCAGCTAACAGAGTTGTAGCTGACAGACTTCAACGAACCCGTCTTATCACAGAAATAGAAAAAGAGGGATAACCCCATATCGTATCGTACACTGAGTCAAAAAACGAAAAACTTGCATAGTTAGGCTCTATGGCAACTACTCTTCCACCATTTTTCGTTACTCTCCGCATTTCAGAAATCGCTTTTATCGGATCCTCTAAATGCATTAGACATGTAAGCAAACTAAGAAAAGGGAAACCATTGCTCTTGTATCTCAGTCTGATGCATCCTTGAATTCCCTTTTGGAGGGTATAAAAAAGAAGAACCAGAAGCCTAACAGGTTTTCAACTCATTAACAACGTCCTCTTGCATCTTGAAACTATCTTCCCTCTACTACATTGAAACTCTATTTCTAGGGCCATTCTGATTTCGCCCACGTACTTTCCCTTCCAAAAAACTGCTTTCGGGACCTTTCCAACTTCTTTGAATCCAAGTTTTCTGTATAACGCTCTAGCAGGATGGTTGTTCTCGTAAACATCGAGTATTATCAGCTTTAAGCCTTGCCTGTTTGCTTCTCGAATCAGCGTTTCTATAAGCTTTGTTGCAATTCCAATTCGCCGATAACCGTTTTTCACAGCTATGCCCAAAGTTCCAACATGGCTCATATGCCCCTTACGCTTTGCTACTTCTCCCCCAGCAACCACTCTTCCATCAACCTCAGCTACTAAATGGATTATTTCATTCTTCTCAATACTTACGAGGCGTTTAGCCAGCCACTCCGCCTCTTCGATTCTACTAATTTTCTCTGTTCTCAAAATAGGCGCTCTTCCTCAACAAGCGAGTTGATGAAATCCAACAAATCGTCCAAGTCTTCCCATTTTGGCTTTCTCAGAACAACAGTTCTACCGTTTTTCGCAGTAAACCTCTCCACAATCATCCTTCAACCCGAGCAGTGCATAAAGGATTTTAGAAAACTTAATTAAACTTTCCCAAACAAGAGATTATCGCAAAAGCGGCCGTAGTCTAGCTTGGTTAGGACGTCAGCCTGCCACGCTGAGGACCCGGGTTCAAATCCCGGCGGCCGCACCATGTTTACGCTTTTCGCAAAGGAAACTTCATTAATAAAGCTTTTTTCGTTATTTTGCGTTTGTTTGATGCTTGTTTTTTGATTTAAGGTTTGAACGAGTTTTTCCTGCAGT
>MTLR01000121.1 GCA_002010925.1 Candidatus Bathyarchaeota archaeon JdFR-04 | reverse complement strand
GGCAGTTCAAGATTCGGTGAAAGAAATGAAGTTTATGAAAGAGCCGAAGAAGTCTATAATAAAGTTTGCAGAAAAGGAATTAATGCTGATTTGATATATTAATCGCGTCTACAAGTGAGGTGAACTTCGAGTGGGTAAAGTTGCAAAGGGCATTAAGTGTAGCGTATCTGGATGTAATAGTGAAGCTATAAGGTCTCTTCCGACAGAGAAAGTGGTTGCCGCTGGGTTAAAGGTCAGCTCTTCCCGTAGGACTTACCTCTGTAGGGAACATTATAAACAATTTAAAAGGGAAACTAAGAGAGAGAAGAAAGTGGAAAAGTGGAGATACAAACCATAGCTGGAGAAGCAGATTATGAGAGTTCTTCAACTTCACTCTGATTGGATTGAATACAAACCCGTAAAAAAGGAGATAACAACTGCTGAGAAGTGCGAGAAAAAACGCTACCGATTTGAAGACCTACTTGTGCTTTTTGTCTCCATAGAGGAAGGGGACAACCAAAAAGTAGCTGAGAAACTTATCGACGAAGTAGAAGATTTTATGAAGAAAATCAAAGCTAATAAAATCCTGATTTACCCTTATGCACATTTAAGTAACAATTTAGCTAAACCAGCAACTGCGTTAAAACTCCTTAGGGCAATGGAAAAATACGCTAAGCAGAAGGGAATCGAAACTCACCGTACCCCTTTCGGATGGTGCAAGAAATTCTCTCTATCAATAAAAGGACACCCCTTAGCTGAACAGCTCCGAGTAATTGAGCCTAAGGGAAAAAAGGGGAAAGTCGAAGATAGAGTTTCAGAGGCATTAAAGGCAGAAGAGAAACTCAAGTCCTTTTGGTATATTATAAAACCGGATGGAAAAATGGTTCCTGTTGATAAGTTTGACTTTTCGAAACATAAGGGCCTAGAAAAGCTTGCTCGTTATGAAATAGCCAAATCTAGGGTTGTGCAGCAAGTCCCGCCGCACGTCAAACTGATGCGAAAACTTGAAATTGCAGATTACGAACCCGGAAGCGATCCAGGCAACTTTCGATGGTATCCTAAGGGTGCCTTGATAAAGTCATTATTAGAGCAGTATGTTACGGCCAAAACCGTTGAGTATGGAGCCATGGAAGTTGAAACTCCGGTTATGTATGATTTCCATCATCCAACTCTAGCGAAGTATTTAGACCGTTTTCCAGCTAGACAATACGTTGTAAAGTCCGAAGACAAAGAGCTTTTCCTCAGGTTCAGCGCTTGCTTCGGACAGTTTTTAATGGCGCATGATACGCAGATTTCGTATAGACACTTGCCCTTAAGAATTTATGAACTAACACGATACAGCTTCCGAAGGGAAAAAAGCGGAGAACTTGTTGGTTTAAGAAGATTACGTGCGTTCACTATGCCTGATTGCCACGCATTATGTGCAGATTTGGAACAAGCTAAGAGGGAGATGATTCAAAGGTTCGACCTTTGCGTAGAGATTCTAGAAGAGGGGTTGGGGCTTGTTAAAGGCGAAGACTACGAGTTGGCTATAAGGTTCACAAAGGACTTCTACGAGGAAAACCGAGATTTCATTAATGCGTTAATAAAAAGAATGAATGAACCCGCGCTAGTGGAGATGTGGGAGCAAAGATTCTTCTATTTTATACTGAAGTGGGAGTTCAACTTCATTGATAACTTAGATAAAGCTTCAGCACTTTCCACAGACCAGATAGACGTTGAAAACGGAGAAAGATACGGCATCACCTATATTGATGAGAAAGCAGAGAAGAAAAATCCGTTAATTCTCCATTGTTCCCCAAGCGGAGCCATTGAAAGATGCATCTACGCAATGCTAGAAAAAGCCTACCGCCAACAGATGGAGGGAAAACCTCCAATGCTTCCCTTGTGGCTTTCGCCAACACAGATAAGAATAATACCTCTATCCGACAGTTTCCTATCCTATGCCGAAAAAATGGCAAACGAAATCGAGAAAAACTGCATACGAGTAGACATAGACGACCGAGCTTTAACTATGCAGAAAAAAGTAAGAGAAGCTGAAACAGAATGGATCCCCTACATAGTGGTTATCGGAAAGAAGGAAGTCGAAAGCGAAATACTTCCAGTAAGAGATAGAAAAAAAGGAAAAATTAGAAGAATGAAACTAAGGAAATTGATAAGGGAGATAAAAAAGGAAACAGCTGATAAACCCTTTAAGCCGTTAACCTTGCCAAAACACCTGTCTCAGAGACCGCAATTTTACGGCTAACCACCGTCAAATAGCAGTATTTGTACAAAAAGTATATCAACCCATCACAAACATAATCTAACTTCCAAAGTTTCGGAGGAAAACTTTTGGAAAAAGAGCTGCTCGTGTACATCAACGGAGAATACTACCCAAAATCTCAAGCAAAAATTTCTGTCTATGACCACGGATTGTTATATGGAGACGGAATCTTCGAAGGAATCCGTGCTTATAATGGAGTAGTTTTCAAGCTAAGAGAACATATCGACCGACTATATCGCTCAGCGAAAGTAATTATGCTAGACATTCCGCTAACAAAAGGAGAAATGATAAACGCCGTGCTCGAAACTTTACGCAGGAATAACCTGAGAGATGCGTACATCCGTTTGGCAGTAACCCGTGGAGTAGGCGATTTAGGATTAGACCCG
>MTLR01000077.1 GCA_002010925.1 Candidatus Bathyarchaeota archaeon JdFR-04 | reverse complement strand
CCACTTTCTCTAACGGGGAGTCCAAAATGTCGATCTGCCCGGTATGTTTTCGCCTGGTATCGGCCCATTTGTCAATCTGGTCCCCAGGTACGCCCAGACTTTGGGCAATACCAATGGTTCTCTCAATTATAGTTATAGTCATTACGTAGCCAGTGAGCAAATCCAATCTGGTTTCCACACCCTCGGCGATATCATCAATATAGTCTATCCAATTCTCCGGTGGCGGCCGTAACGCAATTATACCCCCACCTTTGCCACATCCTCAGAAAGCAAATCAGTTACGCCCCGATCATCGTCAACCAGCAGTAGTGTTGTTTGTCTTGAAGACATTGCTGCCTCCTTTTCCAGCTAGTTATTTAAGTCTCTTTAATTCCCTTAAGTTAACCTTAAGTGGGGCATATTCTATTACAATGAACGCCTCTTGTCAAGGTGCGCTCGAGGGAAATAATAAGAAATTATATGAGATGTACTGAGAGGAATCTACGCCCGTTATGTAACACAGCCCATGCAAGGTAACACTACGCCCGCTTGTGACCTGTCTTGCACATTCTGGATAAGCTGAGACTGCTGTCTCGGGACTGCCTCACAGTCCGAAATAAAGTAAATAATATGGCTGACATTGCCGAAAACGGCGTTGGAGAGACTTAGGCAAAGGTCAGCTTAACTCATGTATCTGGTCGCTTCGAGAATAAGCCTAATAGTATGTAAGGACAAAGCTATTGTATAATTGGCTGACTACAGTGTTGCTGAGTCTGGCATGCGCATTAAAGACTTCGAGTTTAACCTCCGCGAACTGGCCGGTTCCACGGGTGACTTCGGTACCCTCTTCCCCCTGGCTATCGGTTATTTTGCCGTGAACGGTTTAAACCCAGCCGGACTCTTGGTGACGGGCGTGGCAGTCAATGCTGTCTTCGGGCTGCCGCGCATGGGAGCAATCTTCGGAGGCATGCTCCTCTCGGGCAGAAAAGTTGCGCAGCTGGCGGCGGATTTGGTTGGAGACAGGAAATGAGTAGTCCAGAAGAGATGGATGCAGTGCTGGGGAACCTAATATCTGCCGTGAATATGCTTCAGAGTTGCCGAGAGTTTACCTTGCTCATACCCGAGGTTAGGGTTAACCTCGCCTACGCCTTACCTGATGCTAATACCCCGCAAGAAGTTGCTGCTGTGGAGGGGAGGATAACCGTGGTGCGCGGTTTGCCGCACGCCTCAGGCATGCCTGCCTTTGGTGTATCCGACCATCTGGCCAGGCGGATACTAGAGACGCGCAAATACGACCGCGAAATTAACGCTGCCATTAACTTCAAATATGACAGGGCGATAAGCGCGGTCGTACAGGAGTACTGTTCCGAGAACAACTTGCTGTTTGGCCGACTTGATCGAGGTGAGGAGCCAAGAGATGTCACCGAGAGCGATGGCAGCTCCATGCCTTGGAAGGTCAGGCAGCTCGTCACAAAATACGGTGCAGTGCCTCGGCTGTTTTACGAGGAAGCTACTTGGGGGAAGGAACCATTATTTCTAGCACTGGGCAAGGATGCTGTTGAGGTTGCCGCCATTGCCATCACAATAGCCCAGCGTTATAGGAAGAAACTAGGAATAGACCACTAGGCCATCTATAGTGCAACCGGCTTTTTGTTCAATCATTGTGTTTTCTATCTTAGGAAATTATGACCGGAAACTTGGTGAGCAAACAAGTATAGGCTATTGCGAATTTATTGCGCTGCTCTCACCATCAATACGGGCACCTTGCCTCCTCGCAGTACCTTATCCGCAACACTTCCGAAGGCCCAGCGGGTAATGCCACTCCGTCCATGCGTTGACATAGCCACCAGGTCAGCATTGAATTCTTCTTCAGCTCTAATAATCTCTTCTGCAGGCGATTGGCCCACCGCAACTTTGAAGTGAACAGTGGCTCCTTTGTTTATCAAACCTTCCCCGACCTCTTGGAGATATTCGATAGCCTCAACTTGCTTTTGATTCAGCTCACTCTCGCTATAAGGGACTGTAACCGTACCTGCGCCAGCGCGAAGACCAACATCGTGTTTCAGGGTTGTAATGACATGAAAGAGAATTACTTCCACCTTTGCTCTTGGCGCCAGTCTAGAGACCAGCTCTTCAACATAATGCAGGGCAGCCTCACCCAGCTTAGAACCATCCAACGGAATAAGTATTCTCTCAGCCATCTTTTGTCTCCCTTGCTTGTACTCCGCCCCAACATTATAGGCCTGCCTCTACAATTGTCAATATGCCTGCCATCAATGATAGGCTCTCATCCGTAGCAGTGGAGCTGTTCGGATTCTACCTGGAACTAAAGATGTCCTCACGTCACCTTCCATCGTGTTGGTACTTCTTTACCTTTTCGGGCTCAATGGCTTACAATCCTGTAATAACTGGGCAGCTAAATCTAGGGTTGTTATCACTTAAGAAACCTTTTTACGTGAGACTTGCCGACCCAGATAGGCAAAAATACTGGTAAAGGAGCCGTAAAATGCACGAACATATACCGACCTACGAGGAAGCACTGAGCATTTTCAAGGAATTTAACCAGAGCGAGAGCTTGTTGAAACATGCCTATTCCGTTGAAGGAGTGATGCGCTACTTTGCCAGGAAGAAGGGAAAGGATGAGGAGAAGTGGGGGATTAT
>MTLR01000134.1 GCA_002010925.1 Candidatus Bathyarchaeota archaeon JdFR-04 | reverse complement strand
AAGAAGCATGTTAAGTTTAACAGGGTAAAGCTCGGCTTTAACAGCGGCTTTAACTCCAGCTATAGCATTTTTTATTTTCCCACCTGTCAGTTTTTGGTATGTTTCTGCGTTTAAGGTTGGAAGACTTATGTTTACACGTTTCAATCCCTTTTCTTGAAGTACTTTTGCTAAACTTGCTAAAAAGACTCCATTGGTAGTCATGGACAGATCTTCTATCCCTTTTATGGAGGCAATTCCCTCCACAATTTCCAGAATGTCTTTTCGTATGAGAGGCTCGCCTCCAGTTAGCTTTACTTTGGAAATTCCTAGTTTTACCGCGGCTTCAGTTATTTGGACGATTTCTTTGGCGGTCATTTGGATTGACTGGGACCCTCTTCTTTTTTCGCCTTCCATGTGACAGTATAAACATTTTAGGTTACAACTTTGGGTTAGGGCTATTCGAAGATTTAGCAGTGGGCGTCCAAAGTTATCCCTTAGCATTTTCGTTATTCTTTCCTTTATTCACGTGAATGTTTGAGGATATGCGGGGCTTCGGGTAATATAAGTTTTTCAAAACAGAGCTTTACGGCGTTGGGTGAGCCCGGAATACAGAAAATGACTTTTCCTTTTGCGATGCCAGCGTAGGCACGAGTTAGGATGGATGCTGAGCCTATTTTTTCATAGCTTAACCATCTAAAAAGTTCACCGAATCCAGGCAGCGTCTTTTCCATGGATGGCTTTACGGCTTCAATAGTTACATCTTTAGGGCTTATCCCTGTCCCGCCAGAGAAGACAATTACGTCTACGTTCCCAGAGTCTAAGGCTTTTGTAAGTGCTGATTGGATAAGTTTTTGGTCGTCTGGAAGTAGAGTGTGAAAAACAAGTTGATGTCCGGCTTGGGCTATAAGTTGGCTCATTAACTCGCCTGATTCATCCTTAACCTTTTTTCCGGCCTTAAATGTTTGATACCGGGAAGTGCTACATATGAAGATCCCGAACCGGAGTTTACGTAAAGCTTGTTTTTTGTGTTCTTGGGCGGTTTTACTCATTTTAGTTTTTCCTCTTGGCTTTCAGTTTTTATTTTACGGGTTACTTGAATTTTCTCAATAGTTGTGAATGGATATTGCCCAGTAGTGTTTTTCTCATACTGTTTCACCATGTCCCAAATAGTCAATAGAGCCACAGTGGTAGCAACTAATGCTTCCATTTCCACTCCTGTTTGCGCCCGTGTTCGAACAGTTGAGGTCACGGTTATGGTGGTTTCATCCTTTACTTTAATCTCTATTTTTACGTTTGTCAGTGGTAACGGATGGCACAGCGGGATAATGGCAGAAGTATTTTTCGCTGCTAAAATTCCAGCGATTTTAGCTGTGTATAAAGGGTCACCTTTTTCTATTTTGCCCTTCTTGATAAGTTCGATTGTTTCGGCTCTTAACTTCAGCTTTCCAACGGCAACGGCCTCACGGAAGACCGCAGGTTTCGTTGTTATGTCAACCATGCTCATGGGCGGTCCTAACCTCCCTTTGCTTTGAAATTTTGAAGGGATAGCTGCCCCTTCAGTTTTTCTGAATCTTCCTTAGAAGTTTTATCACATCGTTCCAGAGTTCCAATGCTTAATGCTTGACGCTGGAGGGTATTCAAACAGTTTCGTATATCTGTCAATGCATTCTCGATTGTTTTAAGTGATGAATTTATCGTTTGTATTTGCTTGTAAAACTGCTCAAAGAAAGGTTTTGTTTCTTGAGGAACCTTAATAGTTAGGATCTGCCCTCGTGTTTCGCACGTTAAACGCATTTTTAATAAAGTGTCAATAAGTGGAGAGGGACTCTCCTGTATTTCCTTAGTTAGGATTAAGAAGTCAGAACCATCAGTTAGAGCCTTTCGAAGTTGGTCAAAGGCCAAGCGAGAATTGGCAAGCGGGTCAGCGGTTTTCTGAAGCAGAATATCCTTAAAGGTTATAAGGGTCTGCGTAAAATTTTGGCAGCGCCTTTCGATGGTATAGGCTTTTTCTGGTTTAAGCATTAGAAGCATTTCCTTCACCTGTTCAGCTAACTCCAAAAGCTGATTTATGTCAGTTTTCGTATTCTCCAAAAGTTCTTTTGGAGGGATTCTTTCAGAAATTTTTCCAGTAGCTACTTCTGTGGCGAATTTCTGTAGAATTTTTTCAAAGAGGCTTATTTTTGTCCCGAGATCTTCCGGTCTCAATTTTGTCTTCCTCTCATTGTTCGTTATGCTTATTTGAAGTTTGCTCCCAAACTTCAAAAAGCATTCTTATAGCCTTCACCTTTGGGTTTTCGTCGTTAAGCCTATAAATACGTATTCTCCCAAACCGTTTCTGTTTAACCAAGTTAAGTTTCTCCAGAAGCTGCAAATGGTTGATTGCCGTGGCATAGTTTAGCCCGGTGCGTTTAACTATCTCCGATAGATGAAGTTTATCCATTTTTGTTAGAACCTTTAGGATTCGAAGCCTTCCTTTTGAAGAAAGGGCTTCATCAACAGGGATCATCCTGCAGTCTCCTCGTTTAGACTTTTGTAAAGTTCCTTTTCCAACATTTCAGCGGGAATCCACGGTAGAGAGATTAGGGTAGTTCTTCCCTTAGTTTTCACTTGAGCCTTACGCGTTTTAAGGATCCCCATAACTGCAAGTTTCTGTAAGTATTCCCAG
>MTLR01000147.1 GCA_002010925.1 Candidatus Bathyarchaeota archaeon JdFR-04 | reverse complement strand
AGACAATAGATAATGTTCAACTTAGGATGTCTTCAGTTAGAGATGCTGCATTAAAAGAAAGATTCCAGGACATTACAAACGAATTGACATCAACAATGGAAGAGATTGCAGAAGAGGCAAAAATAGCTCCTATTGATGCATTCTTTAAACTTATGTTTTTTCCTTTCTATACCTGCTTTGAACTATCAACAGTTGTATGGGGAGAATTTTTTAATATGCTACAAGGGTGGTTTGAACCTGTCGGTCCTGTGAGTTATGAGCAAGCAGTCAGAAATGCTGAGAGATTCTTAACACTCGCAGGCGATTTCAATATTATAGCAACTATATTCGATCTGATTGGTCATGTACAAATCTTAGGAACAAGGCTGCCAGCCAATGCAGTAGCATTCTTTATCAGAAATATTTCATGGACATTTGGAATTGGATGGCTTACTTGGGTTGTTATGAGCCCTGTTTTAAGATATTCAATTGCTGATCCATACGATGCAGAAATGAGAAAGAGAACTAGACCAACAGAGTTTACGAGAGCAATGTGGGAAGAGTTATGGGAGAAAGGGATAGCAACAATTGATGAAGTTAAAGATGGCTTAGTTGAATTGGGATATAAAGACGAGCTAATAGAAAAATGGTTGAATGTTATCAGACTTAGATTGATTGAATCAGAGGCAAGAGCATTCATTAAGGAAGTTGAAGATGCTTATGCAGAAGGTAGGGTTAAACAGCACGAATTGTTTGATTACTATGACTCATTACGATTGCGTGGTGAAGAAAAGCATCTTAGATTCTATAAAGCGTGGTGGAGATTGCAAAATAAGATTAATGACCTAAGGGTTAAAGAAATAGAGAGAGCATTTAAACAAGAGAAAATAGATGAAGCTGAAGCAACAGCTAGGCTTTCTGAATTTATAGTCGATGCTGCTTTAATTGAGCAGTATATTGCATTGTGGAAGCAGTACATTAAGCCTGAAGAAGTAATAGAAGCAGATGAGAAAGCTAAGTATAGAATAAGAAGATTAGAAGTTAGAATTGAAGGTTTAGAAAAACAAATTATGCATTTAGAAACGATTAGGAAAGAGAAAGTAGAGTTATATCAAGCAATGATTGATGAACTTGCAGCTAGACTAGATGCTAAGATAGCGGCAGCAAGAGAAGAGTTTGCAGCTTTTGTTGATAAGAAAGTTGATGAAATAGAGGCTAGAATATCTTATCTGCAAAAATTGCTAGAAGAGGTCACAGATATAGAAGCAGTAAGAATTGCTGCTAAAATAGAGCTGCTTGTTGACATTGCTGAGGTTGTTATTGCAGAGAGAGAAGCTAAGCTATTGGCTAGAATAGAAAGATGGAAAGAAGAGGTAGAGGCTAGAATTAAAACAATTGAACAAAGAAGAGATGTTGATCTAGAAAGATTACAGCTAAGGATTGATAAGCTTAAATCAAGATTGGATGAGTATTTGATTGAGTATGAAGCGCTTAAAAGGGTAGGTGATTAAATGCCTGAGTTTATAGGTTTAATTCCTGAAGAACTACTTTATCCTGAGAAATTAGAGGATTTTCTAATATGGTTAATCCAGCTTGATGTTGATCCTTGGACGAAGAAATACATTTACTTAGATTTCTGTTATTGGGTTGGAATAGCTGTTGATAAGGAGCATATCGATTTGTTTACAGGAGGAGCAGAAATAACATGGGGATAAGGTGAGAGCCAATGGCAATAAGAGTTAGACCAAGATATCCTCATATGGGACCGATTGAATCAGAAATTTGGCATAAGTTTCTAGCTGTAACTGATCTTAATTTCATTAAGATTAACTATGATGTTTCCGTTGGAGTTGGCTATGTTCCAAAATATTTGATGGAAGAATATAAACATAAGAAGGAGCTTTATGAGAAAGGATTGCTTGATTATCGTAGCCTGAGAGAAGTTGAAGCAGTAATAGAATCAGCCAGTTATTTAACTAAATTAAGGATAGATGTGGTTGCAGAAACACCAGAGCATATTTGGATTATTGAGGTTAAGCCTAGAGCTGGTAAATCAGCATTAGGACAAATTGAGAGTTATCGTTTCTGGTATGTTAAGCAGTATAAACCCATTAAGCCAATTCGCTTAGCTGTTGTTTGTTATGATGTAGATAGAAATGTAGAGCCATTGTTTAATCTTAAAGGTATTAGAATATTCAAACTCTAGTGTACAACATTTGTCATAATTTTGATACAAATAGTAAAGCATATATATGACTTATGTCATACTATAGCAGGGTGATGTGAAATGGAGGAAGAAGTAGAAGTTTGTTTAGAAGATGTAGTAAATGAGCTAAAACGCATAGCAGATAGAGTACGCTATATAAGTGACGAACTATGGGAATATGGACAGAGCGATTCGTTCATTCTAAGATTTTCAGAGATTTTCAATGATGAAGAGAAAAAGGAATTACAACGATTATCTTGGAAAGCAGAGTATGCAGTATGGGAGTTGTATAAAATGCTTGAGAAAAGAATTGAAGAGCTAGAGAAAAAAATAGGTGGTGAAGATGAAAGCGAAACGCATAATGGTAAGAATATCAATAAAGGATTACGATAAAATACAAAAACTAGTCGAAGATGGAGAATATTCAACTGTTACGGATTTTATTAGGGCAGCGATAAGGGAACTGCTAAGGAGGCACGAGAAATGAACGTTGATTTTCTTT
>MTLR01000175.1 GCA_002010925.1 Candidatus Bathyarchaeota archaeon JdFR-04 | reverse complement strand
TTCCTTGCATGTCAATTGCGGCTTGTATTTTAATACCTTCTCCAATCTCTATTGTGGTTGTTCCATCCGGGTTAGGTTCAGCGTTTCCCGAGAAAACATTCTCAATTGGAGCGAAGCTTTTAAGACGAGTTGACGATGTAAATATTTCCTTTGTTTTCCCAACTTCAACTATTTTTCCGTTAAGTATGAGTGCCGTTCGATGGGTCATATTTTGAGCTTGAAACATATTATGCGTAGCAATTACTATTGTAGTTTTCATTCGGCGGTTTACGTCAGCTATTGCTTCCTCGATTATTGAAACGGTTTTAGGGTCGAGGTTCGCTGTAGGTTCGTCTAACAAAAGAAGCTCTGTTTCGAGAGCTAAGGCTCTCGCAAGGGAAACCCTCTGTTGTTCACCTCCGGAAAGCTTTCTCGCCTGTCTCTTCGCGTAGCCCTCTAGCTTAACGAGCTGTAATGCTTCATGGACTCTTCGGTTGATTTCTTTTTTTGGAAGTCTTCGTAGCTTAAGACCATAGGCAATGTTCTCGTAAACGCTGGTGTCAAAAAACATGTTTTTTTGAAAAACCATCGTACATCTACGCCGAAACCTCTCAATATTGTCTTTACATATCTTTATGTCGCCATAATACAGTTCCCCCTTCGACGGGAGGTCAATCAGAGCCATAATCTTAAGCAACGTAGTTTTTCCAGCGCCATTAGGTCCAACCACGGCTAGGATTTCGCTTTTCTCAACTTCAAGGTTCACATTGCAAAGCGCGAGTTTGTCTCCGTATCTTTTCTCTACGTTGTACAGAGTGAACAATTTCATAACGTCACTTCCTTTTTAGCAAGTTGACCAGAATACTTAGAGAGAGCAGTATGGTGAGGAGAATTATTGTTAGAGCGATGCCGATCTCGAAGTTTCCTCTTGTGGTTTCTAAGGCAATAGAAGTTGTCAGAACCCTCGTTAGTCTAGGAATACTCCCACCCAACATAAAAGCTACTCCCAACTCGGCTATGGCACGGTTGAAACTCGCAATGACAGCTAGAAATGTACTTGGGATAGCCTCCCGCAAAACAGCTAAACGTGCTTCAGTTTCAGAAGCACCTAAAGTTTTAGCCAAGTTCTTTATTTCCGGCTCAACCGACTCAACAGCGTTGGCCGTAAAGGTTACAGCAATAGGCGTTATGAGAACTGCTTGACCAGCTATGATAGCTGTAGGCGTATATAGTAAGTGGAAGACGCCGAGTGGCCCAGCCTTGGACATGAAAAGGTAGAGGATTAAGCCTAGCCCCACCGTTGGCATACCTAACATTGCATTGAAAAACCCTTTGGCTAAACGTTTTCCGCGAAAGTCTTCTAAGCCCATCAGTATTCCAAGCGGGATGCTCCAAGAAACAGCTAGCAAAGTCGCTGTTCCGGAAATGTAAAGTGACCGGAAAGTAGCGTCTACAACAGCGGAGTCCCCTGAAAGTATGAGTTCGAAAGCTTTTCGAATCCCTTCAGCAATTTCCCAAGCCATGATTTTTCACCTTCCACATTTCAGTGGACTATTCATAAAGTTCCGGATGCCCATTTTGATAGTTAGATGGACATTCTGTTCCGTTAAAGAAGGCATATTCCTGAATCCACTTGACTATTGGAGAATCTTCCTGTTTTAGAATTTCCACCGCAGGGTTGAATAGGCTTTGTTTGTAGACATCTTTCATGAACTCGCCTATGAGCTTTTGACATTCTGGAGAAATTAGGAACCGTATGAAAGTTATGGCATCTTGGAAGTTAACTGTTGGAACCTTTTCAGGGTTTACCGCGATAACACTATAAACGTTTAACAACTCCTTTTCTTCGCTTACTAGGGCTTCCAAAGTGATATGCCCCCCATTTCGATATTTCAAGTATGTGCCCATGTCTGCTAAGGTGTAGGCGTTTCTCTCTTCAGCCATGAGTAGAGTTTTACCCATTCCGCTTCCGGACTCCATGAACCATCCTTCTTCACGCAAAAAAGTCCAATTGAAGCCCACTGAAACCCAAAGAGTTTTCTCTTTAACGTGTGTTCCAGAATCATCTCCTCTGGAAATCCAAACGACGCTTCCGTTCCTCCCAGCCTTAACTATTCGTGTTAAAGCTTGTGTAACATTTAGGTTTCGTATTTTAGCAGGATCCTCTTTGGGTCCAATAATAAGGAAGAAGTTGTAGGCAATTATTTTTCTGCAAATACCATAGCCCTCTTTTAGGAAAGCGTATTCTGTTGAGGGCGCATGAACGAGCACTACATCAGCATCCCCTCTTTTGGCATATTCAATTGCGAGACCTGTTCCCACGGATATGAATGATAGGTCTACGGGGTTTTTCTCTTCAAATTTTTCTTCCATCACGTCTAGTAAGCCAGTGTCGTAGAGGCTTGTGGTCGTGGAAACGATGAGTCGCCTTCTCCCTTTCATAGTTACTGTATAGTAGTAGGCTGTTCCAGCGACTGATGCCACAATAGCTATGATCGTAATCGTTATCCATATGATTATTGTTCTGTTCAAGTTTTTCACCGTTATGTCTGATTGTATATTTCGGCGATATGTTTATAAAAACATAACGGTATAAAAACAAATGTGCCCACCAACAAAAGACACAAACCGTTATGCAAAATATGGATAGAACAAAGAGGAAAAGCAATCTTAGGCAAGGGCGGAGCAGAAATTCTCAAAGCAGTAAAAAAGGAGAAATCTATCTCGAAGGCA
>MTLR01000045.1 GCA_002010925.1 Candidatus Bathyarchaeota archaeon JdFR-04 | reverse complement strand
AGACATTGAAGATGTGTTACCGCCTCACTCTGAATGTTACGAAGAAATAACTCTAAGCATACTTCTTAATGAACCAAAAACATACGAGGCCCTTGAAGAAGTAGTCCCGATAAAAAATATTCCACGAGTTCTAAACCGACTGAAAAAAGCTGGATTAATCGAGGTTCCCCCAGAAAAAGACTACATATTCTACTTTAGAACAAGAAGAGACTCAAACAAGGTAGAGTTTTCACCAACCGAAAGGAAAGTCTACCAAAATATTCCAGAAAAAGGAATTTCAGCCCGAAAACTTGCGGAAAGGACAAATATTTCTCTGCGGAGAACCTATAAGTATTTAAAGAGACTGAAAAAGAAAAAACTGGTTTTCACAAGGAAAAAACCAAAATCCTACGCATTAACGCTGGAAGGCATCCGAATAGCAATCTTACTACAAAATATACGTGAACTGCTGATAGAAGCCCTAGCAGCCGGAGCCCTGCTCACCAAGGATGAGTCCGTCCTTAAGTTACTAATGTCGGACACTCCACATCCAAGACGTAGAAAAAAGAAAAAGAAGGAACTTCCCTCCTTACCCATTATACGAATAATCTCACCAAAATAACAGCAAATTATGGCCTTTTCTCCTGCATTTTCCTCTAACCTTTACACGGCACAGTTGTGGCTCTGCCAAAATTATCGATTTAACTTAAAGTTTTGAAGCAAAACTTAAGGAAGCGAAGGCCCATAGAAATAGCAAAGTTGTAAGGGAGTTGTTTAATAGAGAGTGATATTTCGTGAAAGTTAACATAATTTCGCTAACCTGTTGTGCAGGGTGTATTTCATCCTTTCTTAACGCTGGCGAGGCTTTTCTAGAAATTCTCTCCGAAGACTTCCAAATAGTATATTCACCCACTTTTATCGATTTAAAAGAAATACCCAAGGTTGACTTGGCGATAGTTGAAGGAGGAATCAAAACTGAAGAAGACGAGAAGCTCGTCAGAGAGGTTCGAGCTAAATCAGAATTTCTCATCGCTTTAGGAATATGCGCAACCCACGGCGGGATAACAAGTCTAGGTAATATCTTCTCTGTCAAAAAACTTCTGGAAAAGGAATACTCCATTCTTAAAGGAACTAAACTTCCGGAGCTTAAAGATTTAATGTATCCGATATGCAACTTCGTGGATGTTGACTATTATATCCCTGGATGTCCACCTATGCCCTTCCTCATAGTTCACACCTTAAAAAGTATAGTGAACAGAAAACAGCCCATCCGTTATCAAAGCGTAGTCTGCACTGAATGTCACCGGAGAATAATGCCAGCAAAACTCGATCGTCTCTACGGAATATACGAGAAGGAAGCAGACCCAAAGCTATGTCTAGTAAGTCAAGGCTTCGTTTGCTTGGGCTCCCTCACCCGTGACGGCTGTGGAGCGCCATGTCCCAGAGCTGGCTTTACGTGCTTCGGATGCCGAGGGCCAGCCGACTCCTTAATGTATCGGTCAAGGGATATGTATTCCTTCCTTGTAAAAGTAATATCGAAGCGGACCGGTGTCCAAGAAGAAAGTGTTAGAGAGGAGCTTTATCGGAATCCCTTTATTTTCCATACTTTCATTTTTTCAAGGTTTGAACGGTTCAAGTCGAGGGAAAGGATAATTTGAGCAGCGGAAAGGAGATAACTATTTCACCCACAACGAGAATCGAAGGCCAAGGAAAAGTTACTATAATTCTTGACGAGTCTGGAAATGTTTCTGATGCTTATTTTTATGCTACAGAAATTCGGGGGTTTGACTATTTTCTAATGGGAATGGAAGTCGAAAGGCTTCCTTTTATAATTTCAAGAATATGCGGTGTGTGCGCAACTGCCCATGTGTTGGCGTCAGTTAAAGCTATAGAAAGCGTCTGCAAGACGGAAATCACGGAAACCGCGAAAAAACTCCGCGAACTTCTACTAATGGGTCAAATAATTAGCAACCATTCTATAGTGTTCTTCTTTCTAACTCTTCCAGACTTTTGGTTCTCTCCCGAAGAAGATCCGTCTAAAAGAAACATTTTTCAAATAATGCGGGAAAAACCAGACGTTGGCAGAAAGGCAATAGCCCTCCGATCCTTTGGAGCTTACCTGCTAAGGCTAATTGGTAAACGCGAAATTCACATAGTTTCAACCATACCCGGAGGCTTAATAACTCCACTCAAGGAAAGGGAAAGAAAAGAACTCCTCAAAAAAGCCAAAGAAGCATGTGCAATAACAATGGAAGCCCTCCAGCTTGGAAAGGAACTCTTCGACAGAAACTGGGAAGAATTTAGAAAAGCTGGAGACTACAAAACCTACTACATGGCATTAACTAAAAAGGATTCTATGGAATTCTACGAGGGAAAAATTCGAGTCATAAATCCCGAAGGCGAGCTCCACTCAGAATTTATGGCTCAAGACTATGTGAGTCAGGTCGAAGAAAAAACCTATCCTTGGACTTATGCTAAGTTCGCCTACCTAAAAACTCTAGGATGGCCCAAAGGAATAGTGCAGGTTGGACCAACCGCCAGAATGAATATAAATAAAAAAGCAATGACCCCGATTGCGAATAAGGAGTTAGAAGAGTTCAAGAGAAAATTTGGAAATCCAGCCCACGCTACATTACTTTTTGATTATGCCCGCCTCATAGACCTAATGTATGCGTGCGAAAGGGCAAAAATGCTCTTGGAAGACGAAACGCTCACCAAAACAAACATAAGGGTCAAAGTGCAGCCAACGGGAGG
>MTLR01000127.1 GCA_002010925.1 Candidatus Bathyarchaeota archaeon JdFR-04 | reverse complement strand
ATTTATGAAATGCTGTTGAAAATAGCTGAAAAAGTGAAGGCTGACAGCTTTAACCCTGATATTATTGTAGGCGTCTGTCGCGGGGGGTGGCCTCCAGCAAGAGTTATTTCAGACCTTTTGGATAATCCTGAGTTAGCTAATGTTAAAGCAGAGTTCTACCTTGGAGTTGGTGAAACGAAAGGAGAACCTGTAATTACACAGCCCGTTTCAACTTCTGTAAGGGGGAAAAAAATCCTAATTGTAGATGAAGTTGCGGATACTGGTAAAAGCCTACGCTTGGTCAAGGAGCATTTGATGGAAAGGGGGGCGCTCGAAGTGAAAATCGCTGTTATCTATTATAAACCTTGGAGTCTTATCATACCAGACTACTACGAGAAGGAAACTCCATTATGGGTAGTCTTCCCTTGGGAAATAAGAGAAACAGTGAAGAAACTTATGGAAAAATGTGAACGTGAAGGGCGGTCTTTTGAAGAAGAAAAAAGGAAACTTGTGGAGGCTGGATTAAACCCTAGACTTATCGAAAGGTTTGAGCGAGAGATAAGTGGAGAATTTAAAAGTTGAGAGTTAAGAGGTTAGCCGAGCACAGAAAATATGTGGGCATAACTGGTTACCGAAATGTAAGAATTAAAAACGTGGAGGAATTTCTTGGGGGTATCCGGAAAAAAATCAGAAACACAACCTTACAATTTTTAGACGCCAAATTTGTTGCAAGATGGGATCACCTTTTCTTTGCGGTCTTAAATGCCTTAACAGCATTTAAAAGCGGAAGAAACATTTCTAACAGCTTAGCCATCGAAATTCTGCTTTTTGCTTCCGCACAGAGACAGATAAAACAAGCCTTACATCTTTTGGGGATAAAGCCTGAAACCTCGGAAGTAGCCGTGGTGATAGTAAACGATAAACGTGAGAAAATTTTTTCAACCGCTAAGACGATTTCGGAAAGCCTTCATGGTTTGGAGGATGATTCTGTTCTAGAAATCACTGAAGAAAAGTTTGACCTTATTCAATGGGCATTTAATATAAACGATGAGGAATTGAAATCCCAGCTTGGACGAAGGAGTTTAAAGAAAGATGCATTAGTTGAACTAGTTATTGAACACGTTGCTCTTTTAGCGACGCAACGTTAACCAAATTTTTCCTTGCTAACGGATAAGATATCGTCAGGTTTTATCACCGACATGCCTGTTGTTCCGCCGACGATTTCGATTAGAAGAATTTTATCGGGCGAGGTCAAGTTCACTTTTCTTTCAATGTTAGTGGCTGCGGCTTCGATTATATCGCGAGTTGAAAGCTGAGTAAATCTCTTCTCAACCGTTATCCGGAAGCTTTCATTTTCCTTGATTTTCGTCCCCATCTCAGTGGCTACTCGCCTAATCTCGTTTAGGTCTGTACGTAGAGTTCTTTCTATAGGAATAATCCTAAGAGTGTAACGGAATTCGTAGGGACGTTGTTTTAGTATTTCTCTAAATTTCTCGATGACTTCGAACGGATTGAAAGCTGTTTTAGCAGCGATTAATCCCGATATGCCTGTTTTATCAACTGTTGGCGCCTTGTCGCCTATTTCGCTCAGTAAATACCATATTTCTGAGCATGCGTCATCCTCGTTACCACGAGTGGTAGTAATCAAAAGGTTAAAATTCCTAATCATGCTATTCAACTCCAAATATTAACAGATAACACTTATTTCCCGCATAATAAAGAATTTGCCGCTGAACCCTACCTTTGAAACTGCTCGGAGCCCTTATCAAAAATTCAGCTTAATATAACAAAACATATATGGCGACAAACCTTTCTCTAAAGCCTCGGGAAGAACTAACATGATGAGATATGACGTTATAATAGTAGGCGCCGGTCCAGCTGGAATTTTCTCTGCACTTGAACTTGCGAGGAAAACCGATCTGAAAATCTTGGTCCTTGAAAAAGGACCAGATATAAATGACCGCAGATGTCCCGCTAGTCGAGGATTAGGGTGCAGAAACTGCGATCCGTGTGCTTTACTTTCTGGTTGGGGAGGTGCTGGTGCCTTCAGTGATGGAAAATTAACCTTGTCCACAGAAGTGGGCGGCTGGCTTAACGAGTATGTTTCCGAAAAAAAGTTGAAACAGCTAATAGAATATGTAGACAACGTATACCTCGAATTTGGAGCTTCCGAGAACATTTACGGAACCAACCTTGAGGAAATTGAAGATATCGAAAAGAGGGCTTCTCTTGCCGGATTAAAATTGATTCCCCAAAAAATTAGACATATGGGCACAGAAAAATGCGCCGAAACTCTTCGAAAAATGCGTGAATACTTGAAAAATAGGATAGATTTGAAACTGAAGACCGAGGTTGAAGGCTTAATAGTCAAAAATGGCATCGTGGAAGGTATTCAAACAGTCGATAAGGAAAGATTTTTCGGAAAATATGTGATCGTGGCTCCAGGAAGAAGCGGAGCTGAATGGCTTAAAATGGAAGCTCAAGCCTTGGGGCTGAAAACCCTTAACAATCCTGTTGACGTGGGGATTAGGGTTGAAGTTTTGGCTTCTGTGATGGAAGAGTTAACTAATATCCTTTACGAACCGAAGTTCATTTACTACTCAAAGTTCTTTGATGATCAAGTTCGAACTTTCTGTGTTGCCCCTTACGGTGAGGTAATAACAGAATCCTATAATGGAATTTTGACTGTTAACGGGCAAAGCTATGCTGAAAGGAAAACAAGGAACACGAACTTCGCTATACTTGTTAGCACATCATTCCCCGA
>MTLR01000006.1 GCA_002010925.1 Candidatus Bathyarchaeota archaeon JdFR-04 | reverse complement strand
GCAATTTTATAGATTATAACTGCGGATATAAAAAGCAAAAGTAAAGTAAGATAGTATTCCGCG
This sequence comes from Candidatus Bathyarchaeota archaeon JdFR-04, assembly GCA_002010925.1. Lineage (GTDB taxonomy): Archaea > Thermoproteota > Bathyarchaeia > Bathyarchaeales > UBA233 > UBA233. The sequence goes on along the minus strand of MTLR01000006.1, from coordinate 2,684 downwards.
ATTCTCTGCTGTCTTATTGGAAGAAACGGGAAAAAGGGAGATGCTCTAATCCCAATTTCGCCCTTAAACACAGGATTAAGAGGAGACCATTTTATTATGTTAGAAACAATTAAAGGGAACGCCATGGTGACTAAAGCTAAGTAGGGGCCTTTTACTCTTAAACATGGAAACCCGATGATCATACCTGCCAATGCACCTAACAGCACGGCAACTGGTATAGTAATCCAGAGTGGAAGTCCATAATGCCTAAATAGCAATGCTGTGGAATAGCCTCCGATGCCAAAGAAAAGGGCATGGCCAAGACTTATTAGCCCAGTGCGGCCTACAAGAAGGTCCCAACTAAGTGCAAAGATGGCAATTATATTTGCATAAATTAATATCCACATATAATATGAACTTAATCCACAGGTAGGTAGAAGGAGAAGGATTAGAAAGAAAAGTACCGCCATAAGTCTCGGTGGAATATCGAAAACATGTGCAGCAAAACTTGAATAAGCTCTCCTTAAATAGCTTATTGCCATGTTCTTTTTACTCCTCCATTTCTATCCGTTTTCCAAATAGCCCTTTTGGTCTTAGAAGCAGCACAAGTACCATAACTGTGAGCGGAACAACTCCGATGATTGCTCCACCTTCTGGAACTGTAATGGCTACAGTTTGTTCAGCGTAACCTATAATGAACGCTCCTATGAGACTGCCCTTTATGCTCCCTAAGCCTCCAAGGATGACTATTGCAAAAGATAGAGCTAACGGATGTAACCACATATATACACCTGCATGTCGAGTAGTGGATGTTGTGATTAATATGCCCGCTGTAGCTGCTAACATAGCCGATATAGCCATAGTTAGCATGTAAAGCCTTTCAGTGTTTATTCCCATCAGCATTGCTGCTTCACGGTCTTGCGACACAGCTCTCATGGCTTTTCCAATTTTCGTCCACTTAATGAAGATGGAAAGAGCGATGAACAAAATCATTGAAGCTACAAAAGCTAGAACCCGAGAATAATCAACGGTTACCCCGAAAATTCTGAAGGATGTTGTTAGAATTGAACCCTTCGGCCACATAACAGGGAGAAAAGATACGCCGAATATTATGAGAATTAGTTGCTGAAATATAATAGCTAAACTGACTGTGACAACCATTACGGCAACTTCATCTCCAATTATCGGGTGAATGGCTAATCTGAAGATCGCGCTACCTATAATCGCCACCAGAATTACGGCTAAAACTAACGCTAGGATTGAATTAGACATTGTTTCCGGCTCTAACAGACTTAGTGCTGTTATAAATGAAAATAAGTAAGCTCCAAGCATGTAAAAAGAACCATGGGCAAGGTTCACAATTCCAGATATTCCATAAATTAGAGTGAAGCCAAGTGCAAGTAAAGCATACACACCACTTGCAATTCCACCAAATATTATGATTTCCTCAATCAAGTTTCGCCACCGAACTCAAAGCTGTTACTGGTTAGTTCCTTTATGTTGATTTGGGCTTCCTATAAATTATTTTCGTGTGGTTAGCTGCAATACATGTAAAAAAGGGATGATTTGAGGTTTTTTACGGTTTGGCTACGGAAGTGGTAGCTCGATGTATTTTCCGAAGTCCTTAGCTATTGTGGCTATGTCATATATGTTTACTTTGTCGTCGTAGTTGATGTCCGCTTCCTTTTCCCATTTTGGATGTCCCGGATAGCTTCCAAATGCCCTTGCAGCTATGGCTACGTCCGTGATGTCAACTTTTCCGTCGTAAGTAATATCTGTTTGAAGCGGGTACATCCATGGCGGGATTGCCCATTTCTTTGAGTAGATTTGATCAACTGGGCAGACGACTTCCATTCTTTCAGAAAGCCATTGAACAAACATTGCTCTCATGTATCCTTGTTCCCAAAGTGGACCATATTCGTTTGAATAAACGTCGTGGTATGAGTCGAATTTGAACTTGCCGCTGAGGCCCATTCTCTCGAAAGATGGATCTTCGAAATAGGCTACTAGTGCATCCTTGTCTAAGGAGCCTATGGCCTCGAGAGCTTCTTTTAGCATGTAAATACCGTCATATGCGCCCCACGCTGTATAAAGCGGCCATCCACCAGTCATATTTACGAATTTATCCCAGAAGACATCCGTTACGCCTGGAACAATGGGGGTTCTTGTTCCAGCAAAGTTAAGTATGCTTTCATATTCACAGGCGCCCCCAGTATTTGCCCAGTACTCTTGCATCTGTGCAATTACGTTAATGCCGACGAGTGTGGCGTTCACTTCCATGGCTCTCCACGTTGAAGCCAAGACACCGCCTGTTATTCCTGAGAATATATGTATCAAAAGCCGGGCTTGACTAGCCATTACATCGCTAAGCCATGGTGAAACGTCGGTTGTACCATCAGGTATTCTGCCAGCGTATGTTACATTTGCATTAGGTCCAAGTACATATGGGTATATATATGGATTTGTTAGTGCCTCATACATTTCAATGGTCCATTCTAGGTCCTCTGCTAGGACCGCAACTCTTACTTGTGGATATCCCATTCCTAGGTCATGTCCATAAATCGGCAGTAGTTTTACGGGTATTAGGAAACCCGCTAAGGCACCAGCTATTGTCTTAAATAGTATAGTGCTGTTGACTGGGTTAACTCTAAACAGATATTTGTATCTTGCGTAGTCTTGACGAACTGTTCCATTAATAAGTGCGC
>MTLR01000188.1 GCA_002010925.1 Candidatus Bathyarchaeota archaeon JdFR-04 | reverse complement strand
TCCACCAGTAGCACAGTTCACTTATACTCCGGAAAAACCACTTGTTAACGAAACAGTAATTTTCGATGCCTCTGAAAGTTATGATCCGGATCCTAACGGAACCATTGTGAGTTATGAATGGAATTTCGGCGATGGTTCGCCGATAGAAACTTTACCAACACCCTTGGTGGAACATGTCTATTCTGCGCCTGGAAACTATACAGTTACACTTGTCGTTACGGATGATGAAGGCTTAGAAGGTTCCACTAGCGCCGTGGTAACCGTAATAGCTCATCCAATAGCTAATTTCACTTATTCGCCAGAAACCCCCTTGGTTGACGAGACTGTGACGTTTAATGCTTCAAATTCAGAGCCAAACGGCGGTACAATCGTTAGCTACAACTGGGATTTCGGCGACGGTTCAGCCCCAGTAAATACAACATCACCAACTATCACTCACATTTACACGGCTACAGGGAACTATACGGTAACCCTAACAGTAGTAGACAGCGAGAATCTTACAGATACCACCTTTGCATCAATTATCATAATCAATTATCCCGTCGCCAACTTCAGCTATTCTCCGTCCTACCCGATTGTAAACGAAGTTGTTACCTTCAATGCCTCAGCATCAGACCCTGATGGCGGAACCATTATCGAATATTTCTGGGACTTCGGTGATGGGAACAACGGAACAGGGGTTGTAGTGACCCACGCATACACTACTTACGGAACCTTTGTTGTAAACCTAACTGTTACCGACAGCGAGGGATTAAGCAACAGCCTAACCCAAGAAGTTAACGTAAGAGAATATCCAGAAGCAAGTTTTGTGTACTCACCGGCCAACCCCTTAATAGGAGAAACCGTAACGTTTGACGCTTCAGGGTCTAAGCCGAACGGAGGGGAAATCATAAGCTATAGCTGGGATTTCGGTGACAGTTCTACCGGAACAGGCATAATAGTTAACCACACCTATTCAGATTATGGAATCTATAATGTTACCCTAACAGTTGTTGACAGTGAGGGCTTGTCAGATGCGTACACCCTAAGTATAAGGATACTTATAATACCCACAGCCAACTTTACATATTCCCCAAAATATCCAACTGTAAATCAGTCTGTAACCTTTAACGCTTCCATCGCATTCGACCCCGACGGAACCATTGTTTCATACGTATGGGATTTCGGTGATGGAAACATAACAACCACAACCAGTCCTCTTATAACTCATGTTTACCAAGATGCCAATACATACGAAGTAACCTTAACAGTAATAGATGATGACGGATTGACAGACAACATAACTCAGAACGTAGCAGTATATACAACTGTTCCAATACATGACATTGCGGTGATTCACGTTGAAACAAATAGCTCATGGGCATATCGAGGAAACCTCATAGAGATCACAGCCATAGTCGTCAACGAAGGAAACATCGTCGAGAAGTTTAACGTTACCATCTACTACAACGAAACAGAAATTGTAACGTTTGGAGATATATACCTATCCGCTGGTGAAAACCTGACCCTAACCTTTACTTGGAACACAAGTTCCGTCATACCAGGAAGTTACGTCATCTACGTAGTAACAAGCATTGTAGAGATGGAAGAGGACATTGCAGATAATATCTTCATCGACGGAGAGATAAGCATCGTGTTTATTGACGTAAACGGGGACGGAAAAGTCGACATCATGGACATAGCCATAGTAGCAAAAGCCTTTGGGTCAGATCCAACACTTCCAAACTGGGATCCAAGAGCCGATCTAAACGGGGACGGAAAAGTCGACATCATGGACATAGCAATGGTCGCCATACACTTCGGAGAAATACTATAAATCCAAAAGGCTTAAACTAAAAATTCCCTAATTCATTTTAAATAGTTAAATNTCTANGTTTTGTTTTTCTCAGAGGTAAGTTTACTTATCCACTTAGTTTATCTACCCCTTGCATGGAAAAATAGTTGGGCTCTCGCACTCAAGATCTACATCACTTCTCAGAGGGGCCAGAGTCGTCATCGCCCTTACGGCAATTAATTAATGAAGGACTTACATAAAAACGTTAAGTGCGAAGGACTGATGAAACCTATGTTACGTTATATTAGGGTTATTCCGTTGGCTGCTGAAAGCTTCGGCGTAAGATCCATGTGCACCTACGTTGAGACTATTGACGTTAGGCTGTTGTTGGATGCCGGAGTTTCACTTTGTCCCAACCGCTTTGGTTTACCACCTCACCCAAAAGAGTTTGAAGGCATAAACGCCTTAAGGAGCGATATAGCCAAAGCCGCCGAAAAGACTGAAGTCGTAACCCTAAGTCATTACCATTTTGACCACCATACGCCCTCCTATGAGGATTGGCTATGTAATTGGACAGACGAAAACCAGACAGCCCAACAAATCTATCAGGAGAAAATCGTTCTGCTCAAAAATCCTAAGGAAAAAATAAACTTTAGCCAACGCCGCAGGGCATGGATGTTCCAAAAAACAGCAGGAAAAACGGCTAAAAAACTAACGGTAGCCGATGGAAAGACCTTCCTTTTTGGCGAAACAAAACTAAGGTTTTCCCAACCGGTCTTCCATGGCGCAGAAAACACCCCACTGGGATGGGTATTGATGACAACAATCGAGTGTAAGGGCGAAAAATTCATGCACGCCCCAGACATTCAGGGACCTTTATGCCAAGAAACTCTTCAGATAATTTTGGAGGAAAAGCCCCAATTGCTTATGATCGGTGGACCGCCACTTTATTTGGCCGGATTTCGTGTGAAACGAGAG
>MTLR01000050.1 GCA_002010925.1 Candidatus Bathyarchaeota archaeon JdFR-04 | reverse complement strand
TCTGTTCTTTCCTCTTTTCCATATTGGAAAATACTCAACCTCAACCTTTAGATTTTTTATAACATCTTCTCCGATTTCAATAATCGCTACTTTGATGTTTGCGCCTCCAATATCCCATCCGGCTATTCTCATGCTAAAACATCTCCTAACCAACGAGTTGTTTTTTAATTTCACGAAAACGTTTTCTTGCAGCATCTAATGTGCTGGCATAAGTTACAATAAGTCCGTATGCTTGGTCTTCCGTTAAAGGAAAGGGAGGGGCGACCATTTCTCTAACATTATAAGCTTTATTTTTTAAGCATTTTAAATTGAATTTTGAGAATTTTACTTTAGAAAAATAAGAATACCCATTTATTTTTACCCTAGATGGCAATTTGCCGAAAGCAACTGCTTGAACAATTGCCTCTGCAGGGTTCATGGAAACTACATTCCTCATTCCAATATACGAAGTCGTTAATCTCGGATTAATCTCCATTACCACCGGCCTATCTTTTGAAAGAACTAAGTCAACTCCAACGTAGCCACGTAACCCTTCAAAAGCCTCGACGCATCTTTTTGCAACTTCAAATGCCTCTCTCTTAATTGGATGGTCTAAGGGAACCACTCCTCCTTGATAAGTTGAACCAGTAGCTGATAAACGCAGTATTTGTAGGTTTAGCGTGAGCGGCAACACTTCTTTTTCACTAGAGAGTGAGCTCACGCTGGCAGCAATGCCGGCAACAAATTTCTGGATTATTACCAATGAAACCGCTCCTCTTTCATGCCCGAAAACTTTGATAGCTTTTTTGAGTTGTGAGGGAGTTTTTATCATGCTTAACCCAGAACAGCCTACACCAGTAACAGGTTTAAGGATCAGGGGAAATCCGAGTTCATTGGCAACTTTTAAAGCATCGTTGAGACGATTTGCCTTTACGAGCCCAAATTCTGAAATTGGAAGCCCTCTCCTTTTCAACTCATTGTATACCTTTACCTTGTTTGAAACGACGCTTATGGCATGAGCTTGACAGTTTAAAGAAAACGTTTCTTTTTCGATGGTTTCTACCAAACTTTTTAAGATCTGTTCAGTTTCCGGAGCAATAATTAAAGCTGCATCAGTTTTTTTGGCGGCTTCTACTAATTTCCCTATCAAGTTGATGCCACGCGAAACTTGGAGAGTTACATCAGCGTTAATTAGCGGTGAGAAACTTGCCAGTCTGGAGTCGATAAATGTAGTTATGTGATGACCAGCAGCTTTAAAATCAGAAATTATCGAGCGTAACATGGCAAAGCCTTCACAAAGGATTTCAGCTGAAACTTCATGTCTTGCGTAGCCTCCGCCTGAAACGTACTCGAAGACCAAAACCCTCAAATCAGCTACCCCTTACCTTGTATATATCGTGGTCAATAGTTTATGAGAATAATACCTGTATTAGACATACTAAACGGATTAGCTGTACATGCAAAACACGGCGAACGAGAAAAGTACAGACCACTAAAAAGTCTTTTATGCAAATCAGCGGACCCCGTTAGCGTTGCCACGGCTTATAAGACAATCTTTGGATTTAGGGAGCTTTACATAGCTGACTTAGACGCTATCATGTTCGAAAAACCCAATTTACCCCTGATAACAAGAATTAAAAAAGCAACTGATATGAAAATCATGGCTGACATTGGAGCAGACACTTCTGAAAAAGCAAGAGAAGCCCTAAAAACGGGAATAGCGAAACTTATAGTTGGAACAGAAACTCTCCATGAAATAGAAGAGCTGGAAGAAATCGTTCAAAATGTCGGGGAAAGCAATATCAGTGTAAGCCTCGATTTGATAAATGGCAAAGTATTATCTAAAGGAGCAAAATTAAAAAGAACAAAACCTGCTGACTTAGCTAAAAAAATCGAACAAACTGGCATTAAAGAGTTAATAATCCTTGAACTTTCCAGAGTAGGTAGCGAGACAGGAATTAACATTAAGACTGTCAGAGAAATAACACGTAAAGTGAACATTAACATACTCGTTGGTGGCGGAGTAAGGAACACATATGATATTTTAAATTTAAGAAAAATCGGAATAAACGGAGTACTTGTTGCTACGGCTCTACACAAGGGCCACATAACACCTGAGGATATAAAAACTCTCTCCTGTATCGAATAAGCTAATTTGAAGGTCATGGATAGTTAGTGAAGGAATTGGGAACTTTAAATTCTCACTTTTTCGTATAAATTTTGAGGCCAAGCTTCTCAATTGATGGCTTTTCTTTCAAGAACTTATGAAGTATTTTAACGTATCTTTCATGAGCATATATCCATTTTCCGTCTTTAAAACACTGGAACGGAATAGTTTCCCTTGACGAACTATTTAGATCCTGAATTACATATTCGTAACTTTTTAGAATGCCATTTTTAACGAGTTCTGATAAGACGCATAGAAATCTTCGGAATTCATGTCTAGGGAAGTAAAGATAAGCATAAAGCTGATTTCCACCCGAAATGGTACTTATAGCACTTACGAAGGGCTTGTCCATCAATGAAGATGCAAATTTCACTAATTTTTCCCTTTTATAAAAGCTGAAAATAAAGAAGGAAAATTCTGAATCTTTTCCAAAATGGAAGAGGAATACTTCGAAATTCTTCAGTAGCCCTCCACACACTACGTGATTGTAATAATGGTAACGTGCTAATTGAAGAGAAATGCCCAATTTTTCTCCTAACCGTTTAAAGCTAATTCTAGCATCCTTCTCAAGTTCTTTCAGAATAAGAATATCGATCTCGTCGACCTT
>MTLR01000148.1 GCA_002010925.1 Candidatus Bathyarchaeota archaeon JdFR-04 | reverse complement strand
AGGACAGGAATTTCAGGTAAAACCCAAGGACTTGCCATAAAAATTCTTCGTAAAGCAAAAAAGAAAAGGGCTGCTGCCGGTAAGGATCCAATGGGTTTGGCAGCTGCGGCCTTATACATCGCTTGTTTGCAGAACGACGAGAAGAAAACACAGAAGGACATCGCTGAAGCTGCAGGAGTGACAGAAGTCACTGTGAGAAACAGGTATAAGAGCTTGAAGACCGAGTTGCACCTAGAAATACCTGATTAGCTATTTATTCACAAGAGGTTACTTAAGTGGGGAGGCACAGGCACGAAAAAGAAGCGAAAAAACTAAAGCTGCTTCTATCTGTTAAAAAGGAAACATCTTCGTAGGTATAAACACTTCAAACACAAATCTTTCGCCCACTTGTTAAGTCAATGAAACATAGCGAAACTCCGTGATTCTGGGATGCACGTTAAACAACTGAAACTGTATAGGGTCTAGTGTTTTCTCCTTTATTTAGGCGGAGTTTTAGCGGAAGCTTTATATCCAGCTTTTGTGCGAGTGGAAAGTTTAGATGCGGAAGAGGCGGTAAAAGACGAGGGCGGACATAGAATCTTCGACGACCATTTGGCTCGATGGCTGGTGAAACCGCATGGAAAACATTATACTTCTTGGATTACTAATATATAGTGTTTCATTAAGTTTCGGCTATTTGCTTCAACGATATTTGAGAATACCTTGGATGTTTTCTGCATTGCTGTTAGGTTTTGCCCTTTCCATGTCTGGTTCATTTTTAGAGCCTATCAAAAGCGAATCCTTTCAACTATTATCGACTTTGGGCATGTTCATCCTGCTTTTTCTAATTGGTTTTAACTTAGATTTAGGAAAGATAAAAAGACTAGGAAAATACGTTCTCCTGGGAACTGTATGTATAATAGCACTTGAAGGATTTTTCGGGAGTCTACTCCTTTATTTTGTATTCCCCACCCATGTAAACAACTCTTATACAATCGCTTTAATAACGGCACTTTCCTTCGCCACAGTCGGGGAAGCCATATTGGTCCCCATATTAGCAGAGTTCAACGTAGTTAACACCACGTTTGGTCAGCTTACGCTTGGAATAGGCACCTTTGATGACATTATAGAAGTACTCGTGTTGCTGGCAATGATAGCGCTTTTGCCTACATTATTACCGCAATCCCAAAACTATCACCTTCCAAACACTATGGCAGCACTTTCTATGCTAACCTTTATGGTTTTACTCGCCTCCATAATGGTGAAAGTTGGAGGTAGATTCAGGCATTTATTGGACAAACACTTAAATAAAGCCTACAAAACTTCTACATGTCAACTCCTAATTTTGTTCCTCTTCAGTTTCTTTGTAGCAATGGGTGGCCTCTTCTTTGAAAGTCTAGCAACAGTTGGAGCGATTCTCAGTGGCATTGTTGCAAGACAGCTTTTACCTAAAGAATTATTCAGCCAAAATGAAAAAGCTATAAACTTCCTAGGCTACGTTTGCCTATCCCCATTCTTCTTTTTAAACGTAGGTTCAAACGTTTCTCTTGGGTCTCTGTTCGTTTATCCATTAATGATTATACTTATATCCCTTGTAGCGACTAGTACAAAACTTTTTGCTTCCTACATTGTTTTTCAAAAACTTCTTCAAGCTAAATACTCGTTACTTCTAGGCTTAGGACTTAGTGTAAGGTTCAGCACAAGCCTAATAGTTCAGTATATTTTACTTGATTCTGGAGTGATCAGCTCAAGCTTATACTCCGCTCTTGTACTCACAGCATTACTCTTAACGCCGATTATTGCAGGGGTCTATTCCTGGTTCCTATCAAGCAAAAGACCCCCCTAGAATTTGCAAACATCCTTAAAAGAATATTCATTGTAAATCTTGTTCTACAAGTCTGCTTAAAATAGCTTTCAACGATTTAGCGCTCTATTGCAAGCTATATGGTTTGTATCTAAACATTAAAACCGGCTCTACGCTTCGATTCTCTCTAACATTTGCTTCTCTTTCAAGCTTTGAGGGTGATAAAGCGGATGCGCAGTACAGAAATGAACACCTTCTAACAACTGTTCCTCATCCCATAAAGGAGGCTTAGCTTTCTCCTTTTTCGGAAACCACATAAGATAAATTTTGAATTTTTCTCCCTTATGCTTCGTTTTGTGAGTAACTGTTATAGAAGCTACTGGTTTGAAGCCCAAATACTCCATCTGCCTCTTTTCTAGCCATGGGCTCCAATGGCCTTCTAGTGCTATAGTAGCGAAGCTTTCCGTTTCTTCGCACTCTTTCATCATTGAAAACATCAAACGCTTACCAAACCTGTATCCTTTGGCTTTTCTTAAGACCCAGATGCAATGCATAACCACAACATTAGCACCTTTTATCGGATAACCTGAAACATCTGCCGGGACATATTCAATCTGCCCCACAGCCAAACCTTTAAAGAAAAGAATTTTCTTACAGAATCCCTTTGAAAGAGCTCTTTCCAAATATTCTTTTCGTTTTCGATATTTACGGAAAGGCATTGGCGCTAGACACTTGTAAAGATACCTCTCATACTCCACTCTTCTAGTTACATCAACTATTCTGACTTCTGTATCCATTTTCCGTTTTCCTTTCATGCTAAGATTGATGTAGACAGAACCTATTTATTTTTAGACAGGCACAAGATTATGTTATTTCAAATCTATTTGAAGGTGAAGAATTTAAATGTTTAAAAAGGAAAAGCTCGAGGAAATCGCTGAGAACGAGGAGAGATGGAAACAAACAACGCTTCCCAAGTG
>MTLR01000173.1 GCA_002010925.1 Candidatus Bathyarchaeota archaeon JdFR-04 | reverse complement strand
CCATTTCATGCCAGTTTCTATTCTTCTTATGCCGGGTATAACTTCGTTTGGTGCGGGTTGTACTCCAATTATTTCGATGTCGTCTTTGTATTTGTTCTTGAAGTAGAAGGCTATCGCGCTCATGTGTCCTGACGTTCCTAAACCACCAATTATACTGGAAGGCTTTAGGCCTTCGATTTGTAACTGTTCATCGAGTTCTTTAGCGGTATATTTTAAATGAACCTTGAAGTTTGCATCGTTTTCAAACTGGTTTAGATGCACGGCTTTGTTAGCCCTTGCCTCAGAATCTACGCGGTCGATTGCTTCGACGGTCAAACCGACCGGAAGTCTTACAACTTCCGCCCCTAAGACCTTGAGGTAGACATCACTTACCTTCTGTATGGTTTTAGGAATGTAGAGCTTGGTCTTTAATCCCAACGTGTTTGCTATAGAAGTAAGGGCTATACCCGTATTGGTGGATGTGGCTTCATAAAGTATCTCTCTTAATTCCCCTCTGTTTCTAGCTTCCATTATCATTGAGAAGCCTATTCTATCCTTTACACTATTGCTGAAAGGATTATGTCCCTCCAGCTTGGCCCAAACGCTTCTATTTTTACTCGATAGAGAATTAAGCTTAACAATCGGCGTTGGCCACCCTTCATAAAGCAACTCAGTGGTACTATGGTAAACCCTGAGAACGTTTCGATCCCTTTCTTTAATTTCTAAGAGCTTACTTAAAGGAATACTTATTTTTGGAATCTCAAATTGGGCGTCAAAGCTGTTAGGGGGTAATTTAGGCCCCTTGAGGCCAGCTTCGATTATAGCTGCCTTACTTAAGGGCGTTATTTCTATGTCCGAAATATTAACCTTAAAAATGGGAACCTTTTTGGCTGAGAGCAAATCGAGGACATAATAACTGTCATGGCCCTTTACGATTACGCTATGTTTTTTATCAACTAAGATCGCTTCATCAACTATGCCCTTCTTTAGAAACTTAGCGTAAAGAGGCAATATATCCTTAACATCAACATAACTTGATGGTTTAACTTCTTTTATATCCACTAACTCAACGTATCTTTCCAGAACATCTATTTTAAGGCGATCTTTGTCTTGTTGAATTTCCCTTGACCTATTTGACATAGATCTCTCCCGCGTAAAGAGGTTATGTAACACATTTAATATAACACTGTTATAATTAAACTTTCCGTATACATATAAAGAAAGAATTAAACATAGGCGCCTCTAACTTTAAAATAAATGCCCCTTATATTTCTTTAAAAATAAGCTAAAATAGGGATATTATTTAGGATTCATGTAAGTTCACCCTATTTCAGATGATTACGTGAGCAAACCTTTTTATACGCGCTTCACTATTGAGGGGTAATGTCACAATTTCATGCTTAAAGGAAGCTTTTGTAAGCTTTCGAAAATATGTTGCGGAATTTTGTGATAGAGGTATAAAATATGCAAATAAGATGCTTTGAGGAGTTACCCTTAAGTCACGAGGTTATGAAAGGTATCGAAGAGCTTGGATTTAGAAACCTTTTCCCGATTCAGGCTCAAGCGATAATTCCACTACTTGATGGCAAAGACGTCATTGGACAAGCGCAGACTGGAACCGGAAAAACTGCTGCTTTTGGAATTCCAATGATTGAACGGTTAGACCCGAAAAATAAGAGAGTTCAAGGCCTAATTTTAGAGCCAACCCGTGAGCTCGCTGTACAAGTTGCAGAACATTTAGAGAGAATTGGCAGATACAAGATGTTCAAAGTCTTACCAATTTATGGTGGAAAACCTATCCAAAAACAGATACATGCTTTAGAAAAGGGCGTCCACATCGTTGTTGGAACGCCAGGTCGCATAATAGATCACTTAAAAAGAAAAACGCTTGACCTTAAGCTTGTTAGGGTTGTTGTCTTAGATGAAGCAGATAGGATGCTCGATATGGGCTTCATAGATGACATTGAATATATACTTTCAAACGTGCCTGTAAATAGGCAGATAAGCCTATTCTCGGCAACCATAGACCAGTCAGTAATGAACATTTGCAATAGATACATGAAAAAGCCCGAAAAAATACTGGTGAGTAAGGACGAAATAGCTCTCACACAAATAGAGCAATATTACATAGTTGTAAATCCTAAAAACAAGTTTCACGTTTTACGGAACATTTTAGACGAAAACCATATCGAACGATCAATAATATTCTGCAGGACGCGTAGAGGAACCAACATGTTAGCATACAGATTGAGAAAACAAGGATATGACGCGAAACCATTACATGGAGGCCTGACTCAAGCACAAAGAGACTTCGTTATCAATTCCTTCAGAAAAGGAAAATTGAAGTTGCTTGTTGCAACCGACGTTGCAGCAAGGGGTTTGGACATTCAAGGAATAACTCACATAATAAACTATGATATCCCGTTGGATGCACTAGTGTATTTTCACAGGATTGGACGAACAGCTAGGATGGGAGGCGAAGGAACCGCTATAACACTCGTGGGCTACGGGGAAATAGCAGAACTTAACCGGATAAAATCGTTAACAAAAACTGCTATAAAGGAAATAGAAAGCGATATTGAGATGCAATACGAGCCATTTCCGAAGACGCATAAGGCGGTTTGCACCGATTGTGGAAAAGAATGCGAAGTTCCATTCAAGCCTGATCCAAGCAGACCAGTTTATTGCCGGGAATGCTATACCAAACGAAGGCCCCTAATGAAAAGATTTTAGGACAAAATGAGGTTTTCACGTTGGGTAGAAGGAAGATAATTAGCGAAGATGA
>MTLR01000027.1 GCA_002010925.1 Candidatus Bathyarchaeota archaeon JdFR-04 | reverse complement strand
AAGTGTTTCGGTAGACGGCGACGTAGAAGCCGAGGAAATGCGGTTCTCCGGTTCAGCTTCCATAGATGGAAACATAACCGCCAAACAACTTAAAGCCTCTGGAAGCTTCTCAGCGGGGGGAAAAGCGAAGGGTAACTCTATGCATTTTTCCGGGTCATGCCGAATATTTGGCGAAGTAGAGCTGGATGATGAGCTACAAGCACATGGGTCCCTACGAGTTTTGGGCAACATAAAAGCAAAACGTCGAATTGAGCTTCATGGGCGCTTCCTAATCAACGGGAAAGTCGTAACAGACGAATTCGAGGCAGAGCTTGGACGATGGGAATCCAGAATAAGAAACGGTGTTGAAGCTATAAACGTGGAAATTAGAAAACGAGAATTTGAGGGCATAGTTATCTTTGGAATCCCGATTTTCGGCATATTCTCCAAGAGAAAAGGAAAATTAACAACATCAGACATTATTGCAAAAGAGAGAGTTTTTATTGAAAACGTTTCCTGCGACAACGTGATCGGGAAATATGTAATTATAGGTGAGGGGTGCGAAATAAAAGGAAAGGTCAAATACTCAGACAAAGTTTCCATTCATCCAAAGGCTAGGTTGACTACCCCTCCTGAAAAAATCAAGGATAAGCTGTGATTAAGGTTGAACGAAGCTGTAAGCTCGTTTCACCTCGTTAAGGTTTACCATAGCAAAGAACCAGTAGAAGCCCTAAAAGGGGTGGACATAAACATTAAGAAGGGTGAACTTTACACCCTACTCGGTCCAAACGGTGCTGGTAAAACCACTTTTCTAAGAATCATTTCAACTCAGCTTCTTCCAACTAAAGGGGAAGCCTACGTTATGGGCTTTAATGTGGTAAAAGAGGCTGAGAAGGCTCGTGAACACATTGCGGTTGTCCCGCAGGATGTTATGACTTATGGAAATTATACCCCTTGGGAATACTGCTATTACTTCTCCTTATTACGGGGGATGAGCCGGAGAAAGGCTAAGGAAATGAGTGAAAAAGCGTTACGTGCAGTTGAGCTTTGGGAATTACGAAATAGAACATGCTCAACCCTTTCGGGTGGAGAAAAGAAACGGGCTATAATTGCCTCTGTATTGGCCTCAGACGCTGACGTTTTGTTACTAGACGAGCCGACAAGTGGCTTAGACGCCGTTACTAGAAGAAAGGTTTGGGCGGTTTTACGCGAATTGGTGCAAGAAGGGAAAACTATACTCTTGACGACTCATATCATGGAAGAAGCTGAAATGGTTTCAGACAGACTTGCCATAATAAACAAGGGTGAAGTTATTGCCCAAGGATCCCCGGATGAAATTAAGGCTTTGGCAAAAGAAAGGTTCCGAATACTTGTTGAAGGGAATGTGAAGCTTCTACCAAACCATAACAATCGTGTGGTGAGCTTTGGGAACAAACAAATAATTTATGTTGAAGATGAGGATGAAGCTATAAGCCTTGTCAGCAAAGCATTGAAAAAGGGGTTAAAAGCCGAAACAGCCCCCATAACGCTTGAGGATGTATTCATTAAACTCGTGGGGGGCGAGATAGAGTGAAAAAACTTGTGAGAGACACGTTAATAATCGCTGTCATGAAGTCTATTCCTGACTTTAAACGGCAGCCTCTCATACTCATAGTGCTAGGATTAATCAGCGCAATCCCCCTATTCTTCATCGCCATCTTCAGCCAAGGGATGATAGGGCAAGGGTTGATTGGAACAATTATCTCCACTGTAGCCTTCATAGGAATAGCTGCTGGAATACAGGATATAACTTGGGACAGATACGTGAAGATAAGGGAAATGATTGTGACTATGCCTGTTCATCCGCTTTCCTATGCTTTAGGCATCGCTATTTCCTCGCTTATATTCTCTTTGCCCGGAATAATTTTCTTTGCAACTCTTGCCTTTGCATTAGGAGTGTTGCCTCTTTCATCTATTGGATGGATGATAGTTGCTATAACTTTGTGTTGGGCTTCAATGAGCTCTTTGGGCTTTCTCATATCCACTTATATGCGGAGGGCCTCGCCGTATACGCTTAACAATCTGTCATCCCTCTTGGGGATAGGATTGATTTTCTTACCTCCTGTTTACTATCCGGAAGAAATGTTGGGTAGTTACAGTTGGGTTTCGTTGCTGTTTCCAACGTCAAACTCGGCTGGTCTAATACGGTTTCACTCTGGATTGTCAATGGCTTCAACTGAAATTCTAATGCTACGATGGCTTCTCTTAATTACAATCACGGCGGGATCTATTCTTTTGACGGCTGTGAAGGCGAAATGGCGTGAGGACTAGTTCTATGGAAGCTCTTTAACTGGATGTCGTTCATACTGCAAATCGTAAAGCTTCGCTAGCTTTTTCAAGTTGTCAATATCTTCAACTTTCTTGTCTTCTCTAAACCTCACAATCTTTGGCACACGTAACGCGTACCCACTTGTATATTCTTCAGTTCTCTGAATTTCCTGATAGGTAACCTCTACAACGATGGAAGGCTTAACAAAGACCCCATCCCTGTCCTCGCCAATCTTTGTCTTATCAATGAGGTTTCGGAGAGCCTCCATGGTTTGCTCGGGGAGATTAGACACTCGTCCGATCGTATAGAGACGTTTTTCATTCGGGTCTCTAACTGCTAGTAAGAAAGAGGAGTAAAGTCCCGCTCGTCTTCCTTTTCCATACAAAGCCTTCACTATAGTACAATCAATAGTGTCGCGTTCAGGCTTAAGTTTAAGCCAAGTGTAGGTGCGCCGTCCAACCTCATAAGCCGAATTTAGATCCTTAACAATTATTCCCTCCAA
>MTLR01000182.1 GCA_002010925.1 Candidatus Bathyarchaeota archaeon JdFR-04 | reverse complement strand
TAAGCGTCGGGTTATTGGGTAACGCTGCTGAAGTGCACCCAGAACTTCTCCGCAGAAATATAATTCCAGACGTTTTAACCGACCAGACGGCGGCTCACGATCCACTGAATGGGTACTACCCAGCTGGGTTTTCGAAGGAAGAGGCAGACGAGCTTCGAAAGGACAATCCAAAAGATTATCTAGAGAGGGCTTATCAAAGCATGCGAGTTCAAGTTGAAACCATGGTCAAGATGATGGAAAAAGGAGCAGTAACTTTCGAGTATGGAAACAACCTTCGACAACAAGCTTATAATGCCGGATTTCAACAAGCCTTTGCTTATCCCGGATTTGTACAACGCTACATCCGACCGATGTTCTGTGAGGGAAGAGGACCGTTCCGCTGGACTTCACTGGTAGGAAGTCAAGATGACATATACGCTTTAGACAGCCTAATCCTCGAAAAGTTCGCTTACAACAAGGAATTGTGCCGTTGGATAAGCAAAGCCAAGAAGCAAGTGAAGTTTCAAGGATTACCAGCCCGGGTCTGCTGGCTTGGCTTCGGCGAAAGAGCCCGCTTTGGAAAGCTGATAAATGACATGGTCGCAAATGGCAAACTTTCCGGACCAATCTGGATTGGCCGCGACCATCTTGACGGCGGGAGCGTAGCTTCACCGAACCGTGAAACTGAGGGCATGAAAGACGGAAGTGACGCCATTGCCGACTGGCCCATACTTAATGCCTTGTTAAACGCTGTTGCGGGGGCTACTTGGGTTTCGGTTCATCACGGAGGAGGCGTAGGCATAGGCTACAGCATTCACGCCGGAATGTGCTTAGTTGCGGACGGAACAGAAGAAGCGGAAAGACGGCTAGTGAGGGTGTTAACAACTGATCCGGGAACAGCCATAGTTCGACATGCGGATGCAGGATATGATAAGGCAAGGCGGATAGCCAAGGAAAAAGGAATCAAAATGCCAATGTTAAAATAGGAATCGGTAGAGCTTTGATGGAAAAAGCCGAAATCATTGCACAGAAGAACGATTTAAGCGAAATGTGCGTCCATTCCATACGGATACTTTGAAAATGACCAGGAATAGGTGCATGGGTAAAATACTCCAAACCAATTAACAGGCTGTCCATGTGTACGAAAAGAAAGGTAAGTGGTTTTACATAGATGAAAAAGACTTAGAAAAATTACGAGAGAAAAGAATAGCCTTTGAGGAAATATGCAGAAACTATGAGTTTGTTAAGAAACTGAAGGGGTAGATGAAAAGCCTCATATTAAGTATTGAAAAAGTGTTACCGGATATGAGCCTCAATAAATTTTCTTATGCTTCTATCATAAGTTCTCTCTACCTCGGATGGGAAAAGACAACCAGGTAGCTCACCTCTGCTTCGATGATGACGTATACACTCACAGCATTTCCCACGCTTGTCACAGACAACATAACTGCACAAACAATCTTCTAGGTTTCTCTCTAAATTCGGACACTTCAACTACTGATCAACCCTCTTTCACTAAACCTTCTCCATAAAATAATCCTTTATAAATGTAAACCTATCGTGACGAAAATTGCCATCAAAATAATTAAAGGTCAGCAGAGAAAACGAGTAAATAAGAGCTGCAGGGAGATATTTTCAGAGCAAAATGGCTGTTTAGACATAACGCTAGTTTCAAAGGAATTTTGGTTTTTACCGAGAGATTAATTAAGCCTAGTGAAAAACTGAGAATAGTCATAAGTCGTCATTAACGAGTTAGCATCCTCCCCTGGCAAAGCTTTTCATATTTTTTGTCTATATGGATTCCATATGGTGAAACGAGTCAATGCATAACCATGTCGTAGAAATTAATGGCGAAACCTTAACTATCGAAGACATTGTTTTGATTGCCCGTCAAAACGTTCAGATAGCCATTTCTGACTCCGCGAAAAGACGAGTTATTGCAAGTCATGAAGCTCTCCAAAAAATGATAGAAGAAGGAAAAACTATCTACGGAGTTAACACGGGTTTTGGAGCTTTGGCCGACACAAAAATTTCTCCAGAAGAAATTCGGCGGTTACAAGTCAATCTTATCAGAAGTCATTCTGCTGGCGTGGATAAGCCATTACCAACGGAAATAGTTCGCGCCGCCATGCTTCTACGGGCTAATACCTTAGCCAAAGGATATTCAGGAGTTCGCCTCCAAACGCTTGAAACCCTAGTTGAGATGCTTAACAAAGGGGTGCATCCCATCATACCAGAAAAGGGCTCCGTCGGCGCAAGCGGAGACCTAGCCCCTCTTTCTCACCTAACTTTGGTATTGATCGGTGAAGGAAAAGCCGAATACCGAGGTAAGGTCCTACCTGGAAAACAAGCTATGGAACAAGCTGGAATTTCGCTTATAACTCTTGAAGCTAAGGAGGGCATAGCGCTTAACAACGGAACTCAAATAATGACAGCCATAGCCGCCCTAGCCGTATTTGATGCGGAAAGACTTATTCAAACGGCTGAAATAGCTGCCGCTTTAACTCTGGAAGCCATGCTTGGAGTTTATGACGCCTTTGACGAAAGAATACATAATGCAAGACCCCACCGAGGACAAATCGCTACAGCCAGAAATATACGTGCTCTAATAAACGGAAGCAAGCTTGTCCAGCCTGGTGTCGAAGCATCTAAAGAACTTGGTTACCCACAAGATCCGTATTCACTGCGTTGTATTCCTCAAGTTTTAGGCGCAACGAGAGACACCGTTGGCTACGTACGAAAGGTTGTTGAAACAGAGATAAACTCGGCTACTGACAACCCGCTTGTATTCGCTTCTGACGGCATATGCTTGTCAGG
>MTLR01000034.1 GCA_002010925.1 Candidatus Bathyarchaeota archaeon JdFR-04 | reverse complement strand
ATTTTGCTATTCCTTATTTCTAAGTTTCCATTAATGATTGTTGTTCCATTTACAGCATATTGGACTAAGCAGTATTCTAATATGGAAATATCATTGTTTTCAAAGATTATGCCCGTCCAGTCTCCGGGCATTGGCTCGTTTTTGTTGGACGAAAACTTTATGGGGTGCTTTTGGGTGCCTTTTGCCACAAGCTTTCCTTTTACTGTAAGGCTAAACTTTCCCCCAAACAGTATTTCTACCCCAGGCTCGATGGTTAACGTGGCTTGAGAGTGGACAATTATGTTGCCGATCACAATGTAGGGACTATCAACCAGGGTCCAAACAGTATCTTGGGTTATATCTCCTTCTATCCAAGTAGCATGGACTGGAGAGGGAAGGAACGTGGTTATCGAAGTTAGAGTAGCTAACAAGATAAGTATCAAAAGAGAGGAAGACTTGAATTTTTTTTCCATACAGTTTTCACCATTTTCTAACGGCGAATCTAACTTTCTTCTCACAAACCAAGGCTTAAAACATTATGAATTTGAAATTAAATTTAAAAAACAAGCTTTGAACAAAAGTTTTCGGCTTATAACCGTAACTAACTTAAAACTCTTGCTTTAGATAGTATATATAGGATGGAAATATGAAGCGAAAATATCCCGCTCAGCCTATAGTTGGGGTAGGCGCATTAATTGTGAACAGTCGAAAGATTCTTCTTGTGAAAAGAGGTATTGAGCCTGGAAAAAGAAAATGGACGATCCCCGGCGGATTAGTAGAACTTGGTGAAGCACCAGAAGAAACTGTAATTCGTGAAGTTATGGAGGAATGTGGGCTCAATGTGGAAAATCCTGCGTTGGTTGACGCTGTCAACAACCTTATATTAGATAAAAGGGGTAGAATAAAGTATCATTTCGTTATACTTGATTTTCTTGTTGAGCTTAAGGGTGGAAAGCTAACGCCTAATGAAGAAATCCTTGAGGCAAAATGGGTTCCCTTGGAAGAAGTAAAAAATTATGATTTAACACGGAGTTTTCGAGACTTTCTGTATAGAAATCGGGACCTACTTGAGAAAATCGACTCTTTTGTTCAACTAGAAGAAAAATAAGGCTAAACTCTCATTTGTTCTGGATTCACTTTTCTTGTTTTTCCCTTAAAGAATAGGCGGGTTCCTCCCATTGTTTTAACATTTAACTTTCTAATTTTGACGACTATTGGAAAGTCCTTGACCACTTTCCCCAGTACCAGACAATGGTGTGGCGGTAAGTCCCCTGCTATGGATTTTACTGTTTCAGCGTCTGCTCTGGCGGCTCTTGAAACTGCTTCTAAATCATTTTCATTTGTGAAATTGAAAAGAAATATGTTATCTGCCTGTCTGTATATGCTGCTGCGGATGGAATCAGGCTGGTTTGTGATGAAGGTGGTAAATATGCCAAAATGACGCATCCGCGTGACTATATCGTCCCAATAGGTTTCACGAAGGTATAAATGTGCTTCTTCAGCGAAAAGGAATACAGCTTTAAGTCTCCAGCTTGACAGAAGCTCAACAAGTTTTCCAAGGGTATATTCAACTATTATTTGACGATCGACGGGAGATGTATCTCGTAAATTAACAATGACAGCTCCTCCTTTCTCTCTGGTTTTGAATAGGTACTGTTCAATGCTTGATGCTTCTGATGGATTATCTGTGAATAACCCGGAGTTAACAAGGGCGTAGTATCTAGAGAACAGGGCATCTCGGATGTGAATGTTGCATCGCCAGTTTCTAATGGTTTCTCCTAATGCACGAAGAGATAATGCCTTCCTTTCTCTGAGGGTTTTCCATATATGTCGAAACTCACGTGCGGATGTTCCGGGAAGATGAAGGGCGTGGACGAGAATGTTAAGCATTACGCGTAGGTCTAGCTGGTCAAGCATAAGTTTAAAGTTTTCCCCAGGAGTTAAAACATGAATCTGATTGTAATACCTATTTCTTGCCCCATCCGAGTCGTAACCGAGCCCCGCATATTCGCCGTTTAAATCAAATATGATAACAGTTGCGCCATAATGAATAAGACTTAACACTAGGAGCTTCGAGAGATGCGATTTACCCGTCTCTTTCTTGCCCGTAATGATATTTAGCTTTCCATCTAGTGAGGACGCATCAACCATAAGAGGTGAAGAATCCTTTGTCTTACCCAAAACTATTGGAAGTTCCCCCTTGGCTTGAATTATCTCTAGCAAACACTTAGTAGAAAGTTTTCTAATAACTGAATGGGAACGAGAGGGAAGCCAGCCTTTACTTGGGTTTAAACGATTATTGTATATAGAAGCACGAATTTTACATATTAGCAACCGTGAATCTTGAATATAAGTTATATGAGGCGCTATATCTAATGGGTCAAAGTCAGCCCCATTGAGATTACTGTTGTCAGAGCAACTCCTTAAGAGTTCTTCCAATATTCCAGGGATGTTAGCAAACTGAATATCAATTACTTGCACAATAAGAGCTTTTCCAGCTTTAGAGTCTTCTATAAGGAGGTAATCACCTTTCTCTATGTCGTAATTTGGAAAACTGAGTATCTGAAGAACGCTTCCTTCTTTTTTGTATAATTTCAAAGATTATCTATTCCCCTTTACCGTAAGGACCGAAAAGTATTCTTCGGATGTTAGGTCTGTAAACTATGTTTATCCCGATTTTTTCAGCTACAAACCGTTGCATAGCTATGACTTCATTTGCTGTGAATGTACATAGGATGTGCGCCAAACGGAGTGTTTCCGGATACCCCTGCAGAACTATATCATTTCCCAAAAGTTTTCGGACAGCTTCTATTCGCAGTTCGCTAGGGA
>MTLR01000187.1 GCA_002010925.1 Candidatus Bathyarchaeota archaeon JdFR-04 | reverse complement strand
TGGTGAGATTTTCATTCCTAAAGCCGTTTACGAGGAAGTGGTGAAGGGGGGCAAGGACACCCAGGGTCGAAGGAGGTGAGGGAAGCCAAGAGGAGAGGGCTCATTCCATCCGTAACCCTTTTGTTGGATCAATTGTTGGTAGCAGGTGTCAGAATCAGCCGACGCCTATACCGATATGCCCAGCAGTTGGCCGGAGAAGAGAGGGAAGATTAAGTTCCGGCAAAACCACTATGAAAGGGAGGGGAGGAAATCATGAAAGCGAGAAACATTTTGGCGGCATTGGCCATTCTGGCCACTTTCACGGCTCCTGCGAGGAGCACTTGGAGTGAAGAAGCCACGCTTCTTCAAGCTCCTGCGAAAGCAGGGCTTTCGCACTCCAAGATGCCTTGGAGTGAAGAAGCCACGCTTCTTCAGGCTCCTGCGAAAGCAGGGCTTTCGTAATCCAAGATACCTTGGAGTGAAGAAGCCACGCTTCTTCCGCCTTGGAGTGAAGAGGCCACGCTTCCTCAGGCTCCTGCGAAAGCAAGGCTTTCGCACTCCAAGATGCCTTGGAGTGAAGAAGCCACGCTTCTTCAGAATAATCTTTAATTCTAAAGAGGGATGTGATATCCCAGCCGAGCTGGAAGGTACTGAGGACGAAAGATGCCTAAGCTTCGGCTTAAAGGACTTAAAGATTACATAAAATTTAAATTAGAAAAATAATTAAAGAATAAAATGAGCTCAGATGGAATAGTTACGGGAAAGATAAGTAGAAGAGACTTTCTAAAACTTTTAGGGTTAGGAACTTTAGCAGTAGGATGCAAACCAATCTTGGATAGAATTTTCCCAAAACCTGCACCCACACCACCCCCAACCAGCACACCCACACCAATCCCTACAGATACCCCTATACCCACACCACTCCCAACTAGTACACCAACCCCTACAGATACCCCCACACCATCACCAACTGCTACCCAAGCCCCGCNAGAGATCAGAGAATTNGCATGGGAACCTACTAAAATTATTAACGACAAAGTATATGAAGGAAGAATAATCTTAAGAGGAGATTTTTCTGAAGCTAGGATCTTGTTTATGCCTAAAATATATTCTCATTTACCAAGAAGGGCGTTTCCCTTGGAAAGTCCAAGAACCTTTGAACTAACTGGAAATGAACTTAGCGTAATAGTGGATAATATACTAGGAGGGAGAGAATATGAAATTCAAGCCACCGTTACAAATGAGACAGGTCAAAAAGCTATTGCTAGAATAAAAACCCCTTATATAAGGGAGTTTGAGAATATTGCAGATGATGATAATATTTTGATTGGAGCTTTTTATTATCCTTGGTATAATAGAGACGATCCTTGGTTCGACTTCTGGTTTGATGAAAATATGTGGAGAGTTATGGGATATGAAGCACAGCCTCTCCTTGGTATGTATCGTTCCGATAATGATACAATAATATCCAAACATTTTGATAATGCAACAGGAAATAGAATAGATTATATTTTAGTTAGTTGGGGATATGCTGGCGGTCCAGAGGGGTTCAATGATAGAGTTTTAAGAGACTATATTTTGAATAATCCACTTATAGGTCAAATAAAATTTTGTATATTATATGAGTCAGGAGGTAGGTTGACAAAAAGTGGAGACGGCACATTCAATTTATCAGATCACCACAATAGAACACAACTAGCTCGCGATTTTAACTATCTAGAAAAATATCTCTCTCATCCTTCTTACTTACAGATAGATGGAAGAAAGGTTGTATTTTTTGATGCATCCCGATTTTTTGTTGGTGATGTTCAAGGAGCATTAGAAGAACTTAGAGAATCAGTAGAAGGCCATCAACTGTATTTAATGAGTGATGAGTTAGGTAATTTCCTTCCACCTACAGATCCGAAGATGATAGAACTACTTAAGTCGTTTGATGCTGTTACAGCAGATGATATGCGGTGTAATAATTATGGCGATCCTGAAGCTAGAAAAGATTTTGTAAACTACACAGATAAGACACTTGAATTGTGGAAATCACATGCAGAAAGGTATGGAAAAGACATGGTTCCAGCAATCAACCCAGGTTGGGAGCCACGTTTATGGCGTCAATTAGATGAGAATTTTGATGCTCCTTTCCTTGAAAGGGACGCAGAACGATATAAACAACTACTCTCGATTGCATTAAAATATAATCCAAATCATATAATTGCAGGCCACTTCAATGAGTTTTTCGTTCATTCTCATATAGAACCCGATACTAAAGATGGTTTAAAGTATCTATCCATTATTAGAAGTCTTAGAAAATAATTAAATTCTAATAAGAAAAATTAAAGTATGAAAAAAAGCGATTTATTTCAATCCGTTGTACCTTGCGCCAAGGGGGGCGAAAGAACACGAAAGAAGCCGCCCTGCTTCTCAAAATCTTGAAATTAGGAGGCGAAAAGATGGAGATAATCGTTTGCGTGAAGCGTGTTCCAGAGACCGCCGAAGCAGAGGTGAAAATCGCCGAGGGCGAAAGGAGCATAGAAGAGAGCGGACTCGTTTTCGACATCAACGAATGGGATAACTACGCACTCGAGGAGGCATTGCTCCTCAAAGAGAGGTTCGGAGGGAGCGTGACCGTCGTGACGATGGGCCCAAAGGAATCCGATGAGACCTTGAGGATGTGCCTTGCAAAGGGCGCTGATTCGGCTGTAAGGCTCACGGATGAGAGGTTCGCTAACTCCGACGGTTATGCTACCGCCAGGATTCTCTCTCAGGCGATTAAGGGTATGGATTTCGACATCGTGCTAACAGGCGCCCAGACAAGCGACGACGGCTACGCCCAGGTTGG
>MTLR01000104.1 GCA_002010925.1 Candidatus Bathyarchaeota archaeon JdFR-04 | reverse complement strand
GCTTAACCTACCGCAAAGTAGCCCGCCGATAACCCCTCTGGAACTTAGAATCGCGGGATAGAGAAGAATCACCCAAGGTTCTCTTGAAAAAAGTCCGAAATGAAGTGCTACTAACGCTCCAGCAACAAGTCCAAAAACGTTGACAACGAAAGCCAATAGCGATTGTTTAAAGGTTCCACCTAATCTTTTGAAAACATTAATGATGGAAAACGTCGATGTATTTAGGTGTCTGGAGAACCGGCGACGAAAGACGACGAGGGAAATGTTGGCCACTCTCATTTTGCTCACCAAGCGAGTTTTCTTCACACACGCCTTCCATCTCCAGACACCTTTTAAGTAGGAGCGCCATTATGGAACCATCCAAACTGGGATGCGGCTCCAACTCTTTTCATTTATAAGTCATAGAGGAAGAGCGGTGATGGCTTAAATAATTTTCCAAAGAAAAACAAAAAGAGAAGTAGCTAGACTGATTCTCTCTCTACTTCAGCTATAACGTCCTCAATTATTTCGAGGGCAGCATCTACCAATTCACGGGTTATGTTTAATGGGGGAGCCATTCTAACTGTTGAGGTCCCGCAGGTAATTATGGCTACGCCGCGCCGCCAAGATCGCAGCATTATCTCTTTTGCCTTTTTCGGAGCGGGCTTCTTGGATTTTTTGTCCTCAACTATTTCAACCCCTATCATGAGCCCCTTTCCTCTTACATCGCCAATTATTTCGTTTTTTTCAGCAAATTCACGTAAACGTTTCATTAGGTAGTTGCCCTGTTGACTTGCGTTTTCCAGCAGGCCCTCCGTTCTTATCACATTTATTGTAGCTATAGCAGCTACGCAGGCAACAGGGTTTCCACCAAAGGTGCTAGCATGAGAACCTCCTTCCCAGTCCATGGTTTTCGCCTTTGCTATTGTAGCGCCCAATGGAAGACCAGAAGCCAAAGCTTTAGCCATGCATACAATATCAGGTTCAATATCCCAGTGTTCAATAGCGCACCATCTCCCAGTTCTACCCATCCCGGCTTGGACCTCATCGTCTATTAACAGTATGCCATATTTGTCAGTTAGTTTTTTTAATCGTCGGAAATATCCTTCAGGGGGCACCACATATCCGCCTTCGCCTTGAATAGGCTCGAAGACTATTGCCGCTAGATTTTCCGGAGGCAAATATTTGTTGAGAACAAATTCGTCGATGAAATCGACACACCAGTAGTTACATTCGGGAAAAGTTTGTTTAAAGGGGCAACGGTAACAGTAGGGATATGGGATATGGGTTACTCCAGGCATGAGTGGAAAGAAATGCCGTCGCTGGGTTGGTTTGCTTGCTGTAAAGGATAGTGCACCTATGGTTCTTCCGTGAAAAGCGCTTATAAACCCAAGAAATAATGGTTTTCTAGTATGCCATTTCGCTAGCTTTATAGCTGCTTCTATGGCTTCAGTTCCACTGTTTCCAAAGTAGACCTTCTTATTAAAGCTGCCAGGGGTTATTTTACAAAGCTCTTTTGCTAAATCCACAACTTCCCGGTAGTAAAAGTCGGTATTTGAATAATGAAGGAATAGATCGCATTGCCGTTTAATTGCCTCGATTACCTTTGGGTGATTGTGTCCCACGTTTAGGCATACCAATCCTGAGTTAAAATCGATGTATTCATTGCCATCCACATCTCTAACAATACATCCCTCTCCAGATTCGATCACCAGTGGGTAGAAACGTACATATGAAGGAGAGATCAGGTCTGCATCCATCTTTACTAATTGTCTAGCTTTTGGTCCCGGTGGACGGACAACAATTCTCGGATATTTCGACATTGATTTCACCCGGACTATAAGTGAACATATTTCTCTGAAGAAAGTGCATTTATACCTATCTGTAATGTAAGAGAGAAAACTATGTTAACGAATTGAATAGACGTATATGTCTTTTGAAAGCTCTGTTGGAAACTCTTTGTACACGTCCTATGGTTTGGCGAGAGTGATTTCTATGGTGGAAACATTGGATTTTTGTCCTTCTGCGCGCTCTACTTGTTCTGTGCCGATAGAGATTTTTTCCAAGGCCGCATCTTTAACGAAAGCTCTTCGTAAGAGCTCGACTGTGTCGACGGCCCTACTTATTGCTCGTCCCCGGGCTTTAATTGTTATATGCTTGGCGCCGGAGTTGAAGAATGTCAAACATGCTAGAACATAGTTCATTATTGGTTTTTTCCCAATGAGAACAACGTTTTCGCCGGACGTGCTTGTGGTTCCTTCAGGCGTAGTTTTTTCTTCTGTTATACTTATACCTCCTATTTTGTCGATGACTAGATACTGTTTGCAAAGTGTTGTAAAATATTAAATGCAGTAAGAAACTCTTATAGTTTTCCATACGTTTTCATGCTGAATTCTTACATGTTCCCTATTTCTAGTCCTCTTTCAAAAGCAGTTTTGTTTAGTTCGAAAAGCTCTTCCTTTTGTGAGCCTAAAACCTTTTTTAATGCTTCTAATATGTTTTCTTTTGCGACTATTCTTTTCTTGGCTATGTAGGCACCTAGCATGACCATATTGGCTACTTTGTCGTTGCCAACTTCTATTGCTATTTTATTGGCAGGCACTCGAATGATGTCGATGTCAGTTCGCTTTGGTTGTAACGTAACAAGGGATGTGTTAACCACTAGTAAGCCGCCTGATTTAAGTCGAGTTTCAAAGGCTTCCAGTGAAGGGTTATTCATTATAATCAAGGAGTGGGGGGCAGTAATTACGGGTGAGCCTATCTCCTCATCTGAAATTACAACAGTGCAGTTCGCTGTTCCACCACGCATTTCCGGCCCATATGAGGGGATCCATGTGACGTTTCT
>MTLR01000101.1 GCA_002010925.1 Candidatus Bathyarchaeota archaeon JdFR-04 | reverse complement strand
ACACCATAACAAACAATAGACATGGAACATCCCTCTACGCCTCCTCAAAAGTAACCGTTAAATCAAACAACATCACTTCCAACGACATCGGCATTTCCCTAGCATATTCAAACAACAATCTAATCGTAAATAACAGCATCACCGAAAGCAACGTCGGCGGCCACGCTATCCTCCTGTCAAATTCTTTCAACAATACGATTCTTAACAACTATCTTGTTAACAATCCCCATGGCATATGGCTATCAAGCTCCCACCACAACCTGATCATAGAAAACATCATAGCAAAAAACACAATCTTAGGCATCGAACTCGCCAACTCCAACAACAACACCCTATACCACAACAACTTCATAAACAACAAAAAACACATAGTCACCGACAACAAATCAACAAACATCTGGGATAACGGCTATCCTTCCGGCGGAAACTACTGGAGCAACTACGCAAACATAGACGAACACTCAGGCCCAAACCAAAACCAACCCAGCAGCGACGGAATATGGGACAACCCATACATCATAAACGAAAATAACACAGATTCATATCCGTTAACGGGTATGTTCTATAGCTATGGCACTTCCTCTGGCCATGAAGTACACATAGTGTCTAACTCTACCATAGAAGATTTTAGGTATTTTACGTTTAACCAAACGATTAGGCTGTATGTTTCCAACTCGTCAGCAACTCAAACATACGGCTTCTGCAGAGTCTGCATCCCACATGCTTTGATGGATGTAGACAACATTTCAGTTGTCATTGACGATGGGTTAACGCCTGTTTTGCATGCCAACTACATGTTGTATGACAATGGCACCCACCGATGGATATACTTTGCATACCCGCATTCAAAACATGAAATAATCATAATTCCAGAGCTTACATCATCTCTAATTTTGCCGTTGCTCATTGTGATCACCTTACTGACAGTCATGTTGCATAAAAAAAGCAAATTTGAAAATGGTTATTAGTTCCCCCAACTTTTGAGTGTTACTCTTAACGCACCGAAATATCGTCTATAAATTCCTTTACTCTTAGACATAGGAGATAGTAGGTTTGAAGCTCTCCGTAAGATTTAATAGTAATAGCTAACTCCCTTCTCTATTTGTTAAGAAGCGGGTGGAGGCCCACCCCCGTTCCGCTGATGAAAACAAACCCCGGGAGGTGGATCATTGGAGAAAAAACGTTTACGATCTTTAACCAAGGATTTAACGTTAACCGTTTTCTGCGCAGCCTGCTATACTGCTTTAGTGGTTAGTCTTCATCCAGTGAGTTTCTTACATCTGCAGATTAGGGTTGCCAATGCCTTAATTGGGCTGGTTCCCATTTTCGGCATGCCTGCTGTGTACGGCCTTACCCTGGGCGTCTTCTTGGGAAACACTGTAAGTCCACTGGGGCCCATTGACTTGTTCAGTGCAGTACCATCTTTCATAGGTCTAATGATTATCCATAAGCTAAGGAAGAAAAGCGTCTTGCTTGGTTTGTCTATATACAGTCTCATAATTTCCCTTTGGGTGGCTTTAATGCTAAATAAGGTTCTAGGCCAACCATACTGGATTACATTCGTTTATGTCCTAATTGGAGTTTTCATCGCAACCGTTGTTCTTGGATACATTCTCTATCAAGCGCTTTCAAGGTTGGGCCTTCAAACAATTAAGGAGAAACGAAACAAATGAAAGGAAAAGCTGTAGTTATATTGTCTGGTGGGCCTGATAGCTCAACAGCCGCATATTGGGCAAAGAACGAAGGCTACGATATTTATGGAATTACATTTAGATACGGACAAATAGCTTCTAGGGAAGCTGAATATGCCAAGTTAATCGCAAAGAGGCTTGGAATGAATATTAAGGAAGTAGACATTTCTTCGGTCAATGAAATATTCAAACACGTTACGGCATTATGTGACAGAAGTTTGTCCATGCCATCAAAATTCGAACCTTCACTTATAGTGCCGTTCAGAAATGCCATATTTCTTTCGATTGGAGTCGCGTACGCTATCTCTATCGATGCTAAAACCATAATTTATGGTGCTCATGCTTCAGATAGCCCCTTTTATCCAGACTGCAGCAGAGGATTTATAGAGGCTTTCAATCAGGCAATTAAAGCTGGCACCGGACTAAAAATTGAGGTTATTGCTCCGTTCATTAATATGGAAAAGTGGGAAATAATAAAGTTAGGCGCGAAGCTCGGTGTGCCCTACGAGCTAACGTGGAGTTGTTATCTTGATGGTTCTAAGCATTGCGGCAAGTGCGAATCATGTGTTAATCGCAAAAACGCCTTTAAAAAAGCCGGAATCCCCGATCCAGCTCAATACTATTCTAACTAAGCTTGATGATAATACAATACCAATTATCGCTCACCAAGGTATTAAAAGAAAAAGTGAGGGGAAGTTAAGCTTGTGATACTGCTTTGTCCGCTCTAACTATGCCGTAACCAGACGCGTCATCTACGCCTGCAGGGCCAATATCATCAGCGGTCTGATGGAGTATATCCCTTATTCCCTCAACAGTGTAACTTCGTCCCTCAGCTAGGATTTTTGATATCATCAGTCCAACTGTTCCGGAAACGTGGGGGCATGCCATGGAGGTGCCGGAATACGATTCGTATCTATTGTTTGGAACGGTAGAGAGAATGCCTACTCCTGGTGCTGCGAGCTCTACTTCGGGTCCTTTCGAGCTCCAAGAAGCAACGTTATCGTTTTCGTCTGTTGCTGCTACTGCGATTACTTCATTAAACTTTGCGGGGTATGTGACCCCATCA
Organism: Candidatus Bathyarchaeota archaeon JdFR-04; assembly: GCA_002010925.1. GTDB lineage: Archaea > Thermoproteota > Bathyarchaeia > Bathyarchaeales > UBA233 > UBA233. The sequence continues at coordinate 86 of MTLR01000101.1, read as the reverse complement.
TCTCCTTCGTTTCCAGCGGCAGCGACAAGCACTATTCCAGCGTTGTAGGCCGCGATTATTGCTTGATGGAAAGCTTCATCATATCC
>MTLR01000007.1 GCA_002010925.1 Candidatus Bathyarchaeota archaeon JdFR-04 | reverse complement strand
GGGTACTCCTGTTGTGCCTCCAGTGTAAGGGAGGGCTGCTAGGTCCTCTTTCGGGTTTATTTCCACCTTTGGTGGATTTGGAGGGTTCTTCTTTATCAAATCTTGGAACATTAGAATTCCTTTTCGTTGACGTATATCTACGGATAGTGTTTTTCCGCGTAGTTTTCCAAATAGTCTTCCTCTAGTTGGGAGGTATTCTTCCACGCTAGTTATGATTGTATGTTCTAGTTTCGTTTCGTCCCAGACTTTTTCCACTTTTTCGTAAAGCAGATCTAGGCAGACTAGACATTTGCTGCCGCTGTCATTAAGTTGGTATTTGATTTCTCTTGGAGTGTATAGTGGGCTCATGGGTGATGCTACTGCTCCTATTCTAAGAATGCCTAAGTAAGCGATAACAAACTGAGGGCAGTTTGGTAGAAATAATGCAACTCTATCTCCCTTTTTAACGCCTAGGTTATGTAGTGCGGTTGCGAATCTCAGAGAAAGCTCATATACTTCTTTGTGTTTCAGTTTTTTGCCGTAAAACACTATTGCTGGTTTATTTCCCCATTTCCTTACAGCTTCATCTATCATTTCTGGTATGGATTTTTCCGGTATTTCAATATCCGCTGGGACTTCCTTAGGATACCATTTTAGCCATGGCCTTTTTTCGTACACTGCTAGAACTGAATCGGACTTTGACTTCCTCATTTTGGATCAAAGCATCTATTATGTAAACGGGACTAAAAAATTTATTTATTCGCTGCAAACTGAATCTTCAACAAGGTTTAAAGTCCTAAGTAGATTTCTCTAAGGTCCCGATCTTTCATTAGTTCTTCTTTTGTTCCCTCTGCAACTATCCTTCCGTGGGCAAGAATATATATCCTCTGTGCTGCTGCAAGGGTTATTGCCACATCTTGCTCAACGAGCAGGATTGTTACTCCGGAACGCCATACTTCCATTATGCAATCAAACACTTTCTTTTTTAAGATCGGGGCTAATCCCAGCGATGGTTCATCTATAAGTAACAGCTTGGGTTTTGACATTAACGCTCTTGCTATGGCAAGCATCTGTTGTTCGCCGCCGCTTAATGTTCTGGACATTTGATCAGTTCGTTCCTTAAGCACTGGGAACAACTCATAAACCCATTCTAAGTCTCTTTCAATTCCTTTCTTGTCTTTTCGTAGGTAAGCGCCCATCATTAAATTCTCAAGAACCGTCATTTCAGCAAAAGGTCTTCTTCTCTCAGGACAGTGGATAACGCCCATTTTTGTAATTTGCCATGGTTTGAGCTTGTCTATTCTTTTTCCGTTAAACATTATGGTACCAGATAAGGTTGGGCGTTCCTTCTTGCCGGGCTCAACCTCTGTTAATACGCCGGATATGGCGCGGAGCAGTGTAGTTTTTCCGGATCCATTTGGTCCAACAACCCCTACGAATTCCCCTTCTTCCACTTTTATGTTAACGTTATTCAATGCTATCGCGCCGTTATAATGAACCGTGAGATTTCTCACCTCAAGCATACTAAATCGCCTTTCCCATGTATACTTCTATTACTTTCTGGTTTTTGGCTATCTCTTCGGGTGTTCCTTCCGCTATTTTTTCTCCTTGGTGGAGTACTATCACTCTTTTAACTATTTTCATGAGGGCGTGGAGTTTATGCTCAACTATTAGAATGCCTCTGGTGGGTTCGTCTAGGTGCATTCTTATGATGGACTTTGTTAGGTAGTTCACTTCGAGGGGGTTTAATCCGCCGAATGGTTCGTCTAAGAGTAATAAATCCGGCTCTGTAGCGAGTGCTTTAGCTATTTCTAGTCGTTTTAAGTCTCCGTGGCTTACGTTTTCAGCTGGCTCAAGCATAACTTCAGATAGGCCAACATCTTCTAGGATGTCTGCGGCTTTTCGTTCCATGGTTTTTAGCCATTCGATGTTTTTTGTACCTCGTGGAGATTTTAGGGCTACCATAACGTTCGCGATTACTGGGAGATGGCGAAAAGGTCTTACAACTTGGAATGTTCTGGCAATTCCTTTGTTGACGATCTTATGGGGTGAAAGCCCGGTTATGTCTTCGCCTTTAAATTTCACGATACCTGAGTCCGGTTTTATGAAACCGCTTATTAGATTGAACAACGTGGTTTTTCCAGCTCCATTTGGCCCTATTATGCCGACAATTTCTCCCTCGTCAACATGAAAGCTGACATTGTTTACTGCCGTTAAGCCTCCGAAACGTTTAGTTAGATTGTCGACTTCCAGCAAATGCATAGTATCACCTAAATTTGCTAGCTCTTCTCCTTTTTCTTATATCTCTTCCAGATTCTGGGGCCTCTTTCATCCAAGTCTCTTGCCTCCTCAAGGTCTTGAAGTTTGTCAGTTACGTATCTTGCTATTCCTCTGGGCCACCTGATGATGAAGATTAATACAATTGAAGTGAAAATTATAAGCTTGGCATGTTCAAATCCGCGGGGTAAAGCTAAATTAAAATTTCTCAGTAGAACTGGTAACAGATATATTAAAACATATTTATCTAGAATATAATAGATGTAGGTCCCTACTATGGCTCCGTAGATTGATCCTATTCCTCCGAGAAACGTTACTATTATGGGTACAAATGATAATGTAAGTGAAAACATTGANGGATTTGCATTTTTTAGAAAATGGGCTTGAATACTTCCAGCTAAGCTTGCGAACATGCTGCTTATTATAAATGACATAATCTTATACTTTGTTACGTTGATTCCACATGCCTTAGCTGCTACTTCGTCGTCGAGAATAGAAATGAAAACGATGCCCGTTTTTGAATTTGCAATTTTATAGATTATAACTGCGGATATAAAAAGCAAAAGTAAAGTAAGATAGTATTCCGCGATTCTCTGC
>MTLR01000008.1 GCA_002010925.1 Candidatus Bathyarchaeota archaeon JdFR-04 | reverse complement strand
TCTATAGGACCCACTGCCAGTTGGGTAGCTAGGGTTGGGTCGATGGCGGCTTTTCGAATAAGTCTTAAAAGAAAAAATGAGAAATGGTCAACTTCATCATCGAGGGTATACACAGTTTTTGCCAGGGCAGTATCTTGATTTTTTAGGGCTGTTAAAGCATCACGACACATGGAGCTAGAAATGACATACATTCTTTTAATTCCAGCTTGGATGGGCGCTTTAGACTCATCAATAAGGGTTGCAATGTTCATTTCCTTTGAGTCAGCTTCCATAATCCGCATGTAAAGCATTCGTACTATTCTTCGAATAGCTTTCTGCTGAGATACTGTGAAAAATTTCTTTGAAACCAACCTAATATTTGAATAACCATTTAAATAGCAGGCAATTATCCTTCGAACTATAAAAACACCTTTTTCATCTTGATCTATATGGAGCGTTATCCTTTTAATCTCTTTTAACTTTTTCACTCCTGGAAAGATAACTAGTGAACGGTCACGATTTATAGCAACAGAAACCACATCACCCTGTTTCAACTCGTTTAATTGAGTCCAATATTTCGGTAGAGAGATTACTAGCGAAGAACGCCCGAGAGACATTATTTTCCGTTGCTCCATAATTTACACCTTTTACATACTAATAAATCAGCAAAACAAAATATATACATTTATAGAGTTGTATAAACTCTAAGATAAGTATGTGAACTAAATTCTTATGTAAGGCTGATGAATATCCTTAATGTCTAGTTCCGGTCCGTTTACCACCTTAAATTTTACGCTTACGTGACTTCCGTCAACTTTAATTATATTGTAGGAGTTTTTGAAGAACCCTCTAAGTCTCTTCGAGGAGAGGCTTCCCGCGTGAATTATTATGAGATTTTCAAGTTTCCACATCCATGGTCGATGTTTGTGTCCGCACAATACAAGGTTTACCTTTTCACTAGTTAATGTTTTCAAAACGTCCCCGGCATCGTTAACAGTGTTTCTTTCGATTCCCGTGTCTGGAACTGGAATCAAATGGTGGTGCATAGCTATAAGTTTAAAAAAGCCCTTATATTTTTGCTGAAGGATGCTTTCAAGCCAAAGCAGTTGTCGTAACCCAACTTCTCCTTCATCTCTGTCCGGTCTGGCAGATGACAAATAGACTATAACTATTCCATTAACTTCAATTACTTCTGGTCGTGGAAAGAATTTTTGACAAAGAAGATATCCTGTATGTTTATAATCGTGGTTTCCTGTTCCAACTATTATGGTGTTGCATTTTAGCTTGCTTAAAAAGTGTTTTACAAGCTTGAATTCGGAAAGATAACCATTTTCCGTCAAATCTCCGGTGACTACAACAAGATCTGGCTCCAGCGTATTTATCTCCTCTATACCAGTTTTCAGCATATTTTCTTCCAGTTCTGGTCCACAATGCAAATCCGAAATATGAGCTATTAGCATAGCAGTTTTTCTCTTTCTTCTTACTTATGTAAGTTTCGTGTGAATGATTTTGTTACTCTGGGATCTTTCGATAAATACCCCAGTATACGCCCCAACAGACGGATAAAAGTATACCCGTGTAGTAGAGGGAAAGCGCCAACATGAAAATGGTGTTCCGAATAACCGGGTCAGCGAATAATAAAGAATAGAAAACTAGGAATATGGATAAAACAAGAGCCGTTAATGCAGGTATTACCGTCAAAGTTTCAATGTCTACTTCCATAATTGAGAAAGAGGGGGGGCAATCCAAAAAGGGTTATGGACGCAAAAAACAGATTTAAAATAAAATTTACATGAATCATCCACGTCAACGGATTTTAAAAGAGAAACCTAAATTACCCGTTCGATATATCTCTGCACTTGAAATAAAAATGAAAATAGAATGGAAAAAAGTTCTCGAAGAATGTGCTGAAGAAGTTCAAGAAAAAGTTATGCCCTTATTCCGAAAAAGAGAAGGCGAATCTTTAGGAATAGGGGCTGGTGGAGACGAAATTAAAAGAATAGATCTGGCTGCGGAGAAAGCCATAACTGAAGTATTGAATAAACATGGAATCTCATACATACTCATAAGTGAGGAATCTGGAATCAAGAAGTTCGGGAATAATCCAGAACAGTTTTACATAACCGTTGACCCATTGGATGGCTCCACTAACGCTAACCGAGGAATTCCCTTTATGGCTACATCCATAGCTGTTTCACGGAAACCAGAGCTAACTTCCATTCAACTAGGTATGGTAAACGATCTTTACCATAAAACAATCTATTTTGCTGAAAAAGGAAAAGGAGCCTTCCGAAACAATACGGCAATAGTTCCTTCTTCATTAACAGTTTTGAGAGACACAGTTATCGGCGTAGATCTTCATACCTACCAAGCAGCGGAAACCGCGCTAAAACTAACAAGTCTCGCTAAAGAAGTCAAACACCTACGACATCTCGGTGCTAACGCCTTGGAACTATGCTATGTGGCTGATGGTACTGCCGATGCCTTCGTGGATATTCGTGGAAAACTCCGGGTAACCGACATGGCAGCTGCGTACTTAATACTTAAGGAAGCTGGAGCAATTATCACTACGCTGGAAGGGAAAACCTTAAACTCCAGACTTAGCCCCCAACAAAGGGTTTCCTTCGTTGCATCTGGAAACCTTACGCTACATAAAAAAATAGTGAACTTGTTAAAGTGAGCACCCCAAATGATTGTTCTTCTTCAACCCCATCCCGCATTACTCATTAAGGCAAAAGAAACCAGAACAATGGTAATCGCCGACCTTCACATAGGATGGGAGGTAACGCTTACTAACCAAGGCGTCCATGTCCCATCCCAAACTCCCAGACTTCTAAAGCGGTTATTAAACCTAATTAATAAGCATAAGCCCGA
>MTLR01000089.1 GCA_002010925.1 Candidatus Bathyarchaeota archaeon JdFR-04 | reverse complement strand
GCACCAGCTGCCCATTTTATTTCCCACTGTACTCGCCATGTTGTGCTTGCTGGAATGCTCAGCGAGCCTGTAGATGAGCCTGCTGTGCCAACAGTTATTGTAGAGCCTTGTTGAGTAGTACCATCGAAAACCTTAACGTAAATATAATCGATATTTGAAGTTGAGCCGCTCCATGAATTATACCTAAGTTCAATGGTTCGAGTAGATGAATCTAAGTTTTGTATACCTACAGCATTTTCATAGATTCTTGTTGCGTTTGGCCATCCAGCCATACTGGTGAATTTTACGTATGTTCCATTGGTTCCTATGGAAGCACCAGCTGCTGTGCTATCAGCACCTGACACAAATTGAACTTTGGCAGATTCAGCGGCAATTGTAGACGCATCCATATATAGATAGTTGTAAACGCTGGCGCTCACAGTAGCAATAAGGAATGAGCTTAGGAATAGACAAAACAGTCTTAACAGTTTTCTTTTACTGCTTTTTTGTTGAATTTTCGTTTTATCCACCCATTTTCACCTCCTTTTCTGTTTGTTGAGTTATCCGTTGAGGCTGTGCATAGTGGAGCAGATTAGGAGCAAAACCACGTTTTCGACGTCTAAACATTTTAGTTAGCATCTTAGGCTTAACAGATGCCGTGATACTAACTCCGAGGATGATTATACACATAAAAAAGACTAGGTAAAGGCTCTCCATTGGAACAAGCGGAAGGGGTGGTATATAAACCGCTAACCCATTAACATACGCTGAAATGCCGAAAAAAGACAGAAAAACCGTTGGAACTGTGGCAACGCCAAAAAAGGCGCCTGCAACGCTAGATGATCTTTTGTCAGCGAGATAAATATTAACTGCAACGAGGTTGACAAGAGCCACGATTAAGTAAATTACGCTACACCAAAAACGTGCCTCCAAGGAAACCAAAAATGTATAGTTAACCCAAAGCTCTCCAAACCCTGCAAGGGCGGCAATTTGGTATATATAAGAAACAGATGACGGGAAAAAACGATCAAAAATCGAAAACAAGAGGCTTAAAGCTATAAAAAGGTTAATTCCAACCAGGATGAATAACTCCGGTGGAAATAAGGGGGATGACATTTTTCCGACCTTATCGAGTTCGGACTTAAAATTAAGTTCAGAACCAAAAAACTTTATGAACNAACAATCTTCATTGNAAATAANATACTGNTAATTATTTTAGAGAATAAACATAGAATTCACCCAAAATATTTGCAACAATTATCCTTTCTTAGAATGTATCCTACACGTTTGCTTTTGAAGTGGTGCGGCCGCCGGGATTTGAACCCGGGATCGCAGGCTTGGAAGGCCTGTGTCCTAACCAGACTAGACGACGGCCGCTGTTTGCTGTATTTGCTATATGGACATAGCCGTTAAATTAAAATTTCGCGTTTAAGCTTCTTCTGCGGAAAAGCTTTGAGCATTTTTATAAGTGATTTATGAATTGCTAACGATATCCCATCTACAGAAAGCGCTTTCCGTCTGGTTACACCATCTATAGCCCCGTATTTTACCGCTGTTTTGAGCATATTCCCCTCCATTTTAAGACCATGCATTGTTTTAGGTTTTTGTGTTAACTTAGCAAGACATGTTAGTATTCCGTAAACGCCCCAGTTTGAAACAGTGGCAGTTACAAGTAGGTCTACTTTAGATTGTGCGGCTATTCCGCCTTGGCATGGACAAATGCATTTTGTGGCATAAGACACTGTTTTTTCAACGGCTTTTTTGATGTTCCCCATTCCCACCTCGTTTCCGCCGTCCCCAACAGCAAGGGTAACTATGCCGTTCTTCCGAGCTTTTCTGAAGAGAACTTCAATTTTTGCGTGAAAACTTGTCACGTTTTCGCCCTTTGATGTATGGTATTCGCCTAAACTGTTGCATCCTGCCTTTTCTATAGCCACTAAGAGTGTGGGATTGTATTTAGCGAGAATCTCTTCAGCCTTTTCTTCTGCTTCCTCGAACTTTGTGGGAAATCCTTGGACAGTGATTTTTTCATTCAAAACGTTAAGAATGGCCTTCAGAATGGGAATTGATTCTTTTTCTATGAGAAGAAGCGGCTTAGCCTTTAAGGTTTCTTGAAGGGCCTTTGCGAGGGAAATCGCCCCTAGAATACCATCGGTTTCTTGGAGGCCGAGCGGTGGAAGCCTAAAACCCGTGGTGATTAGTACGACTTCTTTTGCTCTTAAGCTTTCGACAAGTAGTTGAGCAGCCCTTGAGGTTAAAGGTTTCCCTACTAGGGAACGGGCGGCTTCATATAGCGGGTGAATTACGCCCCGAGCTTTAAGGTCTATGCAGATTAGCCTATCTACGTTTTCACCTAAATAGTCGATGTCATGAATCTTTATGTTGAAGGGCACCTTTAGGATCTCCATTCACTTATTTTTCCCAAAAAGGTTCCATCGAGCATATAAACTTCAGCGTTTTCCATATCTATACTGCGGCTTCGAAGGATAGGGCCAACAACTCTTTCACTTTTCTTTTCCAGAGGCTTCTCGTTTATTGGACGGCCGCCGACGAAGTCGTTAAAGGATGGCATTATTACAAGTTTTTTCGCTTTAGGCTTTATATTCTCCCGAGTTTTCGGCTGGCTCCTTTTTAGAATTCTTCTTGCAAGGAGTTTAGGGTTTATGTCGGTTTTTAACCATACCTGTTTGATTATTTTGAACCCTAAGGGGTCTCGAAATGCTATTACAGGATGAACATGTCCCATGATTAATACACGACTTTGAAGAAGTTCAGGGGAGGGCCATGTATGCCCGTGGAAAAGTCCTACCTTTTGAATTGTTATTCCGGTTGGTGGTGTTATTTCTATACCAAGTGGCAGTAGTGGCTCGAGATTTCCATCGT
>MTLR01000019.1 GCA_002010925.1 Candidatus Bathyarchaeota archaeon JdFR-04 | reverse complement strand
TTAATTTATTAAATTTTATGGAAGTTTGCTCCGGAAGAAACAATAATAGTTCACTAATTCCTCTTAAACTTAAGGAGAAAGCTCCCCTTTGAACCGTGGAAAAATTGTTATGCCCATCTCCAAACTTCGGGAACATCCTTACGCTGATGTCTTATGTTATCCCAAATTCACGCTGGAAGAACTAGAAAGACGTATATTTGAGCTCAAAAATTTAGGCATAACAGCCATAGAGTTTGCTGGTGAAAAAAGCATTTCCACTGTTCGTGTGCTCGGTAAGGGATATGTGGGCGTCGTGGTAATCGCTCATGCTAAAAGGGGGAAAGTGGCCTTAAAAATCCGAAGAACAGATGCGGGCAGAAAGGGGATGCAACATGAAGCTGAAATGCTAAAAAAGGCTAACACCCTAGGAATTGGACCACCGCTCTTAGGAGTTACCCGGAATTTTTTGTTAATGAAGTTCATTGAAGGAAAGCTTTTGCCAGAGTGGCTGAATTCATTAAAGGGCGACAAAAAAATCGTGAAAACTCGAATCAGCTTTGTTTTACGCACACTGTTGATACAGTGTTGGCAAATGGATAAGGCGGGGTTAGATCATGGAGAGTTGAGTCATGCGCCTAAACACATAATTGTGGACATCGAGGATATCCCATATATTGTGGATTTCGAAACAGCTAGCGTTAACCGTAGACCATCTAACCTTACATCATTATGCCAGTATCTATTTATCTCCAGCTCGGTTACTGAAAAAATCTTCAAAAACTTGGGAAAGGTTGACCGTGGTGTCGTTATCAAGGCCTTGAGGGATTATAAAAAATGTTTTTCAAAAGAAAATTTTGAGAAGGTTCTTTGGGCTTGTAGATTAGGCGATAAAAAGGGACTAGACAAGGTAACCTAAAACTTTTTGGGCATGTTTTCTTTCTTTAAGTAGCTTTAATCCTAAGCTGTCCAGTAACTGCGTTAGGTCTAACCATGCTTCTACTTTCAGTTGTTTGGTTATGTGTCGTTTATTGTAAAGAAGGGGTATGTCTCCTATGAATAACCATTTGTAATTAGCCATCCTCGAAGCCTTCTCCTTTCTCTCTCGAGAATAAAAATGGGAGGGCACTTTAATATTAATGCATGTAAAAAAGAAACAGAAGATTATTCTATAATCTCTATGTAGAAAGGAAACTAACCACTAGAAATGAAGCCAGCGATGTTTGTAGAAAGTTTAGACTTTTGACTGGGAGTTATCTTCTTCCTTTTTTGTTACTGTTTGGAGAGTCAGCATAAATCGGCAGTGGTCACAGAGCCCGTCATCGCTTGTAGCTTCTCTTCGTTCACATTTTATACATCTGCTAAGACGAGTAATATGTTTCTGTAAAAGAACTTCTGGCATAGCCTCTCCCTAACAAGTTTCGCCTTATAAAGAGTTAAGGCTTATGAAATGAAAATAAGGATTCAAATTCCAGATTTCAGCACTTTAAGTAATGCTTTACTTTCTGGCGTAGGGATGGGAACTCGTCTAGTAATGCTTTGACTACTTCCCATCGTGTTTCTTCAACATCTTTCCGTAATGTCATTGTCGTTCACTGTTGAATATTGAGACATAAGAAACTTATAAGCTATAATTCCGAAAACTGAAATATTTCAAAAACAGCATACTAGGAGATCAGTTCGCATATAGAATATTGCTACTCGCGGAATACATGCTTTATTGCTCCTAAACAATCATGTTAGGTTAGAGGAGAAAGGAAGATTTAAACCCATGCAAAAACGTAGGCTCTACCTAGCTTACTACCCGCTATTTATTATTCCTCTTTTACTTGCCTTCCTTTCATGGGCTTTCTTTCCTTCTTTCGCTGAAATTATAGTCATCATGTTGTTTAAATATGAAATTGAACATCTGCAGCCCAATCCTTTATGGGCTTTCACAGTAAACACGTTATATGCTTGGTATACCTTCGTGTTCATAGGATTATCAGGAATACTTATAGTTGCGGCTTGGATATCAACAAAGAGAGCTGAGAGGGTGTTTCGAAATGACAAGCGTTATCCATCTATCTCATTTATAATTCCGGCTTATAATGAGGAAGAAACCATAGGACGATGCATAACTAGTATTTTCGAATCAGCATCTAACTATTTTGGGCCTTCTGAAGTAATTGTTGTGGATGATGGAAGCATAGATTATACCTATGAAATTGCGTGGGCAACAATAGAAGCTAATCGGAGGAGGTATCCCAATATTCGAGGAAAGATCGTCAGGCATAGCGCCAACCTCGGCAAAATTGAAGCTATAAAGACTGGTGTAAATAAAGCTTTAAGCGAATTAATAGCTATAATTGACGCTGACTCTACTTGGAAGCCAGAAACTCTCGAAATGCTTATAAGTTACATGAATTCCGAATCAAAAAGCGCTGTAACAGGTTATGTCCATCCTAAAAACGGAGACAATCCCTATGTTATATTGCAACAACTTGAATATAGTCAAGGGCTCGGGATATTTCGATGTGCCCAATCTCTTCCAAAAAGTGTCTTAGTGGTTTCCGGAGCTATAGGGTTATATCACGCTGAAACTCTTCGGGATGTTCTAAACCAGAGAAAATTTCATTCAGTAACCGAGGATCTCGAAATCACATTAGAATTACATAAGAGAGGACTTAAAGTAGGGTATGTAAATGCAGCTCAAAGCAGCACCTTAACGCCAACTTTACTTAGTAGCCTCTGGAGGCAGAGGCTGAGGTGGTTTACTGGATGGATTCACAATGCGTTAGACATTCATCGAGATATGCTCTTTAACAGTAAAACTTCGGTTTCTCTATTGCTTTTGTATTCATTGATATTTGAATATGGAGGTGCTTTTGTGGACCTGGTTGCCCTCTGTTTGTTTCCTTTTATCTTTTGGTTCGCACCAGACCGGATA
>MTLR01000042.1 GCA_002010925.1 Candidatus Bathyarchaeota archaeon JdFR-04 | reverse complement strand
TGAGATTTCCAATCTTAGTCGGGTTAGATGCGGCATTAGGATGACCCGTGGACATCACTACTTGGTATTCATCCGGGAACCGTGTAAAGATTTTCTGCAATAGTTCAAGTAAATAGGCACGTTCTTTAAAAGGTCCACTTATAGGCGCGAAGATTAGCGGTTTCATTAAATCTAGCCCAAGTTTCTCTCGCAATGCCTCCTTTTTTGGAAGCTGTTGAGGCTGAACTGGTAAAATTGGCCCGATGAGTTGGACTTTTTTCTGGTAGGCTTTTGGTATTCGAAGGTTTCCAGCTGATATTGTGTAGGGTTGGGGAAAGTCGGGAATTAGGACATGGTTAGAGCTTGTCCAAATTTTGCCTATTAATGTTAGGGTTATGGCGTCCGCTAGTTTTGAAAGCCGTAGGAACCTTCGCTTTCTAGGGATGATCACCTGAAACTGGTTCAGAATGCAAACCGTTGGAATTCCCAAGATTTTTGCTGCAATCAAGGTTGAGGCACGTGAGTCGGAAACCACGACATTTGGAGCGAATCGTTGGATAGCTTCTACTTCGGCTCTTATTTGGTCCATGATCATGAAAGAGGCTAGAAAAGGTCCAGGGTTTGCCGCGGTTTGTTTGAAATCTATTGTTCCATCCGGCTTTACTTTGACTCCTACGGCTGGGGCTTCAATGAAGGGGAATCCTGTTTTCTCCAAGTATTCTAATCCTTCGAAGTATGTGGAAAAGAGGATTTGAGCTCCTTTTTCCTCAAGTTTTCGAGCTATGGGGACACATCTCCCCACATGTCCTAATCCTATTCCGCAAGGAGCCACGTAAATCCTCAAAGGCTATTTTCCCGCCAGGCTTTTTCGTCTAATTTTCCCCTTTGGCGTTTCTTCCTCGAACACTATAGCTTGAAACTTATAGATTTTGGTATCTTTAAGAAGCCAGTAATCTGGGGATAATCCAGCCTTTTGACAGCAATGACATAGGAAATCTTCAGCATTCCAGTTCCATTCAACTGGAACCTGTGGTAACAGCAAGCCCTTGTATATTCCGTGTTCCACTATTAATCCATCCTCGCCCACCTTAACCTTGGAAGGATATTCCATGGGATTTTCTACTTCAATTCTTTTCGGAGGCGTCAAAACGCTGACTTCGAAGATCACCTTATCGAGTTCTTCAAGTGAGAGAGGGTAAAACCTCGGGTCACACGTGGCGGCGCTTATGGCTGAATCTATGAGGGCATCTACTAGCGGCATTGTTGGATAGGGGTGACCAATACATCCCCGTAAAGCTTTCTTTCCATTTTCAGACTGGCTTATCGTTACAAATACGCCGCAAGGTTGCCGAAGTTTTTCAGGGGTGTCAGAAGGCGGACTGATTTTTCTTCCATTTTTCAGGTACTCTTCTACGGCTTTTCGCGCGAGTTTTACGAGAAATTCGCCTTCGTCACTGGACAATTGGAACATTACGATTTCCCTTTTCAGAATTTAGTTTTACGTTGTGGACTTAAACTTATCGTAAACCCTTATTTAGTTTAGAATTTCATGGCTTCTTCGCGGATTCCATCCTTGGTTATTATTAGGAAATCAATTCCATCGCCGCTCATCACATCTCGGCTTATGGCGGATTTTACGGCTCGAATCACCAAATCCTTTGCTTCTTCAATGTTCATTCCATCCTTGTATGCTTCCTCTAGAACACCCATAGCTATTTCCGCGCCTGATCCAACAACTGCGTATTTATCTGGAATAACTGAACCTAGAATGTCAAGAACGTAAAGTGAGGCCCCATCATCATCTATTCCACCAACAATAGTCTGAGTTATCAACGGAAAGAGTCTTCGAGTGAAAAGGAGATTGGACATGACTTTGGCTGCCGACCTAACTGGCATAGGTCGTCCAACATCCATTTTAAAAAGGTTAGCATAAGCTTCTACTTCCCTAATTAAGATTTGCATGTCTGAAACTAAGCCAGCGCAAGCCGCACCTATATGGTCAGATATTTTGAAAACCTTTTTTCCACCTCTACTTACAACTAAGTATCCATAAGAAACTCTCTTTTCCGAAGCCAAAATTACACCTTCTGAGCATACTAACCCTACCGTAGTAGCTCCTGGAACCCAGAGGTAGGGATATTGAGCTTGTTCAGGCCTGTCCAAATATTTTCCTCCTTTTGCATGCAGTAAGCAAAGACAACCTATTAAACTATTTGATACAAATAATAAACGTTACCATCTCCTTAATAGCTGGGCTTCAAAATTGATTCATATATATGGAAGATATATTCACCACATATGGTATTGTGGAGCTTTCCAAAATGGAAAAGTCTTCGCTACAAGCTTTGGCTCTGACGAGAAAAAAGTTCTAAAAAACTTACTAGAGGATATACCCTATGGGGTCGCTTTTCAACAGATAGAACGTCCTACAGCTTTTCATAAGTCCGTGATTAAAGCGTTAAGCCTAATCTATGAGGGAAAAACTCCCCCTCAGTCATTTCCTTTAAACATGGAACGTTTACCAAAGCGTTTTCAGCAAATCTTGAAAGCGGTTATTACCATCCCATGCGGTTATGTAGCCACCTACGGTGGAATTGCCAAAGCGTGCAATACCGGTGCCCGTGTTGTAGGAAAAGCCATGGCGTCTAATCCCTTCCCGCTTTTAGTTCCCTGTCACCGTGTGGTCCGCTCAAACCTAACTTTAGGCGGATATGGCTTAGGCATAAATGTAAAACAGAAGCTACTCGAAAGAGAACAAAGGGGCTTGGATAGAGAATTAAATATTCAATTCCGTAATAAGATCTTGACGGTGTTTCCTGTCGAACGAGTTTTGGAACGCCTAACAAAAAGGGTAAACGTTAAGTTTCCAGCTATAAGCTAATGGTTAGTAACGGTTAGAAATGAAAATAGTGGAGAGAAACCACATG
>MTLR01000098.1 GCA_002010925.1 Candidatus Bathyarchaeota archaeon JdFR-04 | reverse complement strand
AACTCGAAATACCAGAGGATATTGTTTCCAATCTTCCGGAAACACAGCTGCTCTTTTATGAGGATCAGTATAAGCGAATGTTCAATGCCAAAGTCCTAAAGGTTTTAAACAACGAATACGTAGTCCTAGACCAAACATGTTTTTACCCCGAAGGCGGCGGGCAACCCGCAGACGGCGGATACATAATTTTTAATGGCAATAGAGCTAAAGTTGTGGACGTTCAAAAGGTTGGAAAAGTCGTCGTGCACCAGCTAAAAGGAGCTATCCCCAAAGAAGGCGACAAAGTTAAGGGCATAATAGACTGGGATAAGCGTTATAGCTTGATGAAACATCACACAGCTACTCATGTCCTGATGGGTGCCGCGAGGAGAGTCCTCGGAAAACACGTATGGCAATTCGGCACCCAAAAAGAGGTTGAAAGCTCACGTCTGGATATCTCCCATTTCCGCAGGTTAACCCTTGTAGAGGTTCATAAAATCGAAGCCTTGGCAAATCAGGCAGTTTTGCAGGGGATACCTGTTGAAACAAGCTGGATGCCTAGGAACGATGCTGAAAAACTCTACGGATTTCGCCTTTACCAAGGCGGAGCAATTCCAGGCAAGGACATTCGTGTAGTGAAGATAGGTGACTGGGACGTGGAAGCCTGCGCGGGCACTCACATCAAAAACACGAGGGAACTTGGATTCATTAAAATCCTTCGAACCGAACGTATTCAAGACGGGGTTGAAAGGCTTGTATACAGCGCTGGATTATCGGCTCTAAAACCCGTACAAGAGAGGGAAAAACTATTATTACAAGTGGCTTCTGTCCTAAACGCTCCTTTAGAAAAGCTTCTACGAACGACTGAACGACTGATAAATGAGCATAAGGAAAACCGGAAACAAAGGGAAAGACTTCTCCTTGAACTCGCAAAACTCAAAGCTGAAAAACTCTTGAACAAAGCTAGGAAAATCAACCAGATAAAACTGGTAATAGACTCCATGAAAGAAAGAGATTCTGCGGCTCTCATAAAAATCGCTAACCAAATAGTTAGAACGAAACCAGACGCAGTAGCCATACTCTTTGGAATCGACCACACAGCCAAAATCGTAGTAATGGTTGGAGAAAAAGCCTTGAAAGAAGGTGTTGACGCTAGGGAAATAGCTAAAGAGGCAGCTTCTATTCTCAGCGGAGGGGGAAGTGGAAGACCAGAATTCGCTCAAGGAGGAGGAACCCAAACCCAAAAGTTAAACCAAGCTATGGAAAAAGCTGAACAAGCTCTCAGAAAACAGATTGAAAAACCGAAATAAATTAAAGCTTCCTCTACCTTCCTAAATACGGTGCCTTTAATGAGGGATTGTTTCCTCTAGAAACAAAAGCTTTAATAACCCTGGACGCCGTTCAGAGAATTTCATGGAATTTTTAAAACGAATCGAGGAAAAATGGCAACAGGCATGGGAACAAGCTAAAATTTTTGAGGCAGATCCCCAACCGGGCAAACCCAAATGCTTTGTAACTTTCCCCTACCCTTACATGAACGGACCGTTACACATGGGACACGCGTTCACGGCTACACGAGTAGATGTCTATGCACGGTTTAAACGCATGCAGGGTTACAATGTGCTTTTCCCATGGGCATGGCACTGGACAGGTGAAACCATTGCTGGAGCAAGCGAGCGAATAAAACAAGGCGATCAATCATTCATAAAGCCATTGCTGGAAATCGACGGAGTCCCTAAAAAGGAGTTGAAAAAATTTGTTGACCCTTTCTATATGGCTGAATACTACACGCGTGAAAGCCGGGAAACAGTTAGAAAAACAGGCTTCAGCGTTGACTGGCGGAGAGAGTTTCACACAGTCATGCCGACTTTCCAACGGTTCATAGTGTGGCAGTATACCCGCCTAAAAGAGAAGGGATATATCGTCCGTGGAACTCACCCCGTCGTTTGGTGTCCCCGATGTGAAAGCCCAACCGGAGATGCTGACCGACAAGTGGGCGAAGGAGTAGCCCCAGAAGAATACACCTTAATAAAATTCAAGTTAGAAGATGCATACTTGCCAGCAGCAACCTTCAGACCGGAAACGATCTATGGCGTAACTAACATGTGGATAAACCCCGAGGGAGAATATGTAAAAGCGAAAGTAAACGGTGAAAAATGGATTATAAGTCGAAAAGCCGCTGAAAAACTAAAACAACAGAAAAGAGATGTCCAAATCCTTGAAAAATTTAAAGGAAGAGAGTTAATAGGGAAAGACTGCAAAAGCCCAATTGATCAAAGTAAACTTCTCATACTACCAGGATGGTTCGTAGACCCTAACCATGCTACAGGTGTTGTCTATAGCGTTCCAGCTCATGCGCCTTACGACTGGATAGCCCTAAAAGATCTGAAAGAAAAGCCGGAAATCCTAGCGAAGTTTGACATAAAACCCGAACAAGTTGAATCTATTAAGCCAATATCCATGATAAAAATTGAGGGGTTCGGAGAATATCCAGCCATAGAAATATCCGACCAGTTAAAAGTAAAAGATCAACATGACCCAAAAGCTGAAGAAGCCACAAAAATTCTTTATAAAAAAGAATTCCACAGCGGAATACTGAAAGAAATATGCATGGAATATGCCGGAAAAAAGGTAAGCGAAGTAAAAGAGCAGATAATCCGCGATTTTAAACAGAAAAAAATTGCCGACTCCATGTATGACTTGCCTCAACAAGTAGTATGCCGATGCTTAACACCGTGTATAGTTAAAGTCTTAGAAGATCAGTGGTTCTTAAAATATTCAGACCCAAAGTGGAAAGAAAAAGTCCGAAAAGCACTTAACAGCATGGATATCTACCCAGAAACAGCTAAGCAATGGTTCCTCGACGTTGTAGACTGGCTACGCGAATGGGCTTGCGCCCGAAAAACAGGCATGGGCACACCACTCCCGTGGAGCAAA
>MTLR01000119.1 GCA_002010925.1 Candidatus Bathyarchaeota archaeon JdFR-04 | reverse complement strand
CTGAGCATTCCAGCAAGCACAACATGGCGAGTACAGTGGGAAATAAAATGGGCAGCTGGTGCGTCATCATCAGATTCGGTTTCGGTAACATTGCAACTGGTTGTAACTGGTGAATAGGCTCCCAAATGCCGTTCCTCTTCTCCTTTGATTCCTAGGGGAAAACCATGCGAATATACCTTAATATCCTCCTCCTAAATGTTCTTCTTATCGTTATTTTGATAGATGTCAGTTTTAGTAGTACGTATAATACGCTATTCACACAAACGTTGCCCATTTTAGCCGAAGTACCTGAAGTAGTCCTTCAGCAGGGAATAGCAGGTACAAGTACAATTTATGTGAACAATACCAGTGCTAAGGTGAATGTTTCATCACCCATCAGTTTTGAGTATGGATATGCATTTATTTCATCTGATACAAGAGTTTTTGCCGATGATACTGTAGAGCCTGTGGATGATCCTGAGGCTATCTTAACTATTGAGTTAGTGAAAGACTCGTATGTTTTCATACTTTATAATGCAGGAAATCAGCGAGGTTCAACCGAGGATGCCGCTGGTAAGGGATGCGCCATTAATGTTGACGGATCAGATGTCGCCTTCTCGTGGCAATCTCCATATGGTGCTAATACAGCTAACTCAGTTACAGTAGTTTATGCAACGTACCTAACAGCTGGCACTCACATTATTAAAGGCAGGTTCTTTGGGTTCAGAATAAGGGTTGGAGCACTTGCATATAGAGTTGGAATTGATAAACGACAACTTGGGGTATTCTGGTTCCCATCAGTAACCGCTAAGTACATCAGATCAACAGTGAGTGTTTCGACAACTTCAGGTATCCCTGTAGATGATCCAGAAGCTATCCTCAATTTAACATTATCAGAGGAATCAGTGGCTTTCATAGTTTATAACGCTGGCAACAAAAGGGGATCCGTTGAGCCCGCCGAAGGGAAAGGAATAACAATTAACATTGATGGAACAGATATTGCTACTAAACAATGGCAATCTCCCTATGACTCTAACGAAGCCAATTCGGTTACAATCATTTATGCGACCACTTTAACAGCTGGTTCTCACACTATTAAAGGACGATTCTTTTCCAACGCAGCTGGGTCAACAACTACTATTGATGAGCGACAGCTAATTGTTTTTTGTTTTCCAGCTAATTTAGTTACCTACAGCTTCAAACAATCGACAACCTCGATATCTACATCCTCAGGCACTCCCGTCAACGATACTGAAGCAACCTTAAACTTTACCTTAACAGAGACTTCAGATAGCCTAATAATGTATACAGGAGGAAATCCAAACGGGGCAGCCGAAGACTATGATGGTAAAGGACTTTTGCTAAATGTTAATGGAGCGGACAAGTCAAACTCTACATCATGGCAGTCTCCATATGATACAAATAATGCTAATTCAGCTACATCTATATGGTGTCAAGAATTATCAGCTGGTTCCCACATTATCAAAGGCAGGTTTTTCGCTAACTATCCGGGGTATACTGTTACTGTTTCTAATCGTCAATTCTTGATTCTGTCATTTCCTTCACAACAAGAGTCAACCACTTATGATTACGTCTTAAAAGTTGCCAACCAAGTTGCGGACGCATGGAGAATTAGATTAAGAACATATGAGCAACTAGGCATTGAAAGACTTTCCAATTGCACCGTCTATTTCTATGACGGTAGCGGGGTTTCCTGTCAAATATACATCTTGAACGGAGCATGTAACCAAACATATGGCGCTTGGTACGATCTCTCCGGTTTAGGCACAGTTTATATCGCTATGACCGTTTCAGCAACTAACATAGGAACCTCATACATTTACGTCTATCTTGAAGTTCTCATCCCAAACATATCAACGTATAACCTCATGGTTATCACCTTTGAAATTTCTTAAAAGATCGTTTAAATTTTGCATTTGAATATGGTTGTTTTTAGTTGTCCGTGTATGACTCTTTTTGCTTCTTTAATTTGTGTTTTAGTTTTTTCAACAGCTTTTTGGAATCTTTTTGTGGCGGCTGTTATTAAAACTAAGGTTGAACCCGGGGCGATATTTTTTAGTGTTTCTAGAATTTTCTCGTAAAGATGTAAGGTTTTTTCATCAGGAATCATTCTTACACCGTAGGGCGGGTTTGTAACTATAAATTCTAGAGCAGGGGGATAGTCTGTTTTGATGGTGGCGTCTCCAATTTTGAAGTTAATAGCTCTACGCACGCCTGCTTTTTCAGCGTTTTTAATTCCTCCTTCCAAGTGTTTCTGGAATTTTTCCATGCCATAAATTTCGAATCCATTTATTCTTTCCTTCTCTAAGGTTCTTTTTCTGAATTCTTCGAATTCCTCTACTTTAAACATTTTATGCTTTAGGAACGCGAAGTCGGTTCTGTAACGGTTTGGTGCTATGTTATGCGCTATAAAAGCCGCTTCGATAGGTATGGTGGCTCCTCCACACATGGGGTCAATTAGGCTTCTATGTGGGGTCCATCCACTTATTTTTAACATAGCCGCAGCTATGGTTGGTTTTAGGGCTGCTGGATGTTCATAGACCCGGTAGCCCCGTTTATGTAGGGATTTTCCTGTAGTGTTTATTCCAAGTAAGAATTCGTTTTCCCTTACCAACGCGTGTATTTCCACATCTGGATTTTCCAAATTAACTTGAAGTTTCTTGCGGATAGATTTTTTATAGGAGTTAATGATGGCTTGACCAACAATTCTGGAAACATCTATACTAGTAAAAGTTATGAATTCCAACTCTCTCGCTTCTAACGGCGAAAGATTGATTCTCCCCTATAAATGGCGTATAATCAACGTTTTCAGCAAGTTTGTAAATGTCGTTGAGTTGTTCAAAGTTGCCTCTACAAAGTTGGATCAGAACCTTATGCAGGGTTCTAGCCTTCAAATTTAGACAGTAAACTGCCTTCTTCAAGTCAGCTTCGAAAAA
>MTLR01000023.1 GCA_002010925.1 Candidatus Bathyarchaeota archaeon JdFR-04 | reverse complement strand
ACTTCCCTTACGGCTTCCGTCTTCTTCTTTTTCTGTTTGACAACAATTATTTCATCTGCAAGATTTATGTTGGATTTCTCTAGGTCCAATACCTCTGAAATCCTTAAACCACAAAAAGCAAGCAGCCCGAACAGAACAATGTTACGTAGATTATAACTGTTTTTGTCGTTTTCGTATAGGTTTACCAAGTAGCTCCAAATCTTCTCAACTTCATGCCAGGAAGGTATATCTTCGAGGCGGAGCTGCTTGGCCATCTCATCCTTCCTCAAAAACAGGAAAATGGAAGTTCAATATTTAAAAATCTCTCTTCAACATGCATAATTATTGTTTTAATGCCTTGTAAAATAGGCCTTCTTTTCGTGGATCATAGTTCATTATTAATAGCTGCGGAAATTGTTCCCGCACACCGTTTGTGTCTCTTGTGTTAGACGCGGATTGTTGGTGAGTTATGTGTTCCATGTAAAAGTCTTTATAGAGCCGTCTTATTTTCGGGTGATCGTTGTAGGTTAAAAGCCATTTTCCCCTCAAATTTTTCAATTGTTCCGCGAGTCTCTTGTGATCTTCTTCCGTGAATTTTCCATCTAATACATCACCTGTTTGATAGTAGGGCGGATCGATGTAGAAGAAGGTGTCTTCCGTATCATATGCCTCTATTACTCGTGAAAAGTCACGATTATCAATATGAACATGCTGTAGGCGAGCTGCAACATACCATATGTTTAAAATTTTATTGTAGAAGGATCGGGTTTGCGGGTTGTTGGTCGCCGAATATCCCCAGTTGCCTATTGTTGGTGGCCAGCGAGACAATGCAGCGAAACCTGCCTGTGTAAGATAATAGAATTTTACCGCTCTACTCACGTCGGGTATTTCAAAATTAGTGTTTATTATTTCGTCGCAAAACCAGCCGAATATTTCGCGGCTATAAGGTAAATTATATAGTTGCGATACAAATTCGAAGGTGTAGTTTTTTATGCATATAAGAAGGTTTACAAGGTCACGATTAGTATCATTATAGACTTCTACGGGCGATGGGGGCTTGTTTAAAAGGACGCTGCAAAACCCGCCGAAAGGCTCAACATAAGTTGTATGCGGCGGCATCCTTGCAATTATATCTTTAGCTAATCGCTGCTTACCTGCGAAAAACCTTCCGAGAAATATTTGAGGAATTTCAATGTCAGGTCTTATCTTACTTTTTATGAGATTATAGGCTTTTGAAACCGGAATTTCCCCGCGATCAACCTTTTTCACAATATCTGGATATTTATCGGCTTCCCGATAAACAGTCTCCAACATAGTTAGATAACCAGTACTAACACCTATACGTTTAGCGACCTCCTCCCTCACATCTATCCGTTTCGTCAATTTTGACGAGACGGAGATTTTACCCTGGAATTGCTTAAGGGTTGATAATTGTTTTTTACGTGCTTCTTTCTCGAGTTCCCGTCGCAGTACTTGGGCCTCCATGTAAATTTCCCTTGGCGTTTTTACTCGGTAACGGTTATATTCTATCATTGCTATTGTTGTGTTTTCAAATTCTAAAATTACGACGGGAACCTTGTCCATGTTAAGTTTTAAGGCTGCACGCCAGCGTCGATGTCCACTCACAATAGTGTAATCCGAGTTCACCACCAATGGTTGTAAAATACCGTATTTTTTTATGCTTTCTATGAGCTCTTCATCGCCTCGCTGCTCGTAAATAACATTATTTTCGGGGTGAGGCCTTAATTTATGTGGATCAATATATTTTACAGCGGCCTCAGAAACAGATAAAAACCCACTCTCATGCCATTCATCAACTATCATTTTACTATGTGACATAACCTCCATCCTCGAAACGGAAGACACCTGGGAATGTATTTTCTCTGAACCGCTGTGAATTCTCCAAGTCTGTTTATCAATTTAAGTGTCTTTCTGAGGGAAGGTTCTGGTAGTTGAACCTGTTTAGGTCTTGAGTTGTATCCTACATAAACAATTTCAGGCTTAATACTCCTCATCCAACTAAGAAGGATCTCTAAATCAAAATCCATGATAGGTTCAATGGTTACTCCCTTTCTAGGATAATTAAGCCTCAAAAATCGTTTAAACCTAATCGAGGGCTTTGGAGCTTTGGAAATCTTATCATAACCTTGATCCCTATTTGTTTCAAGTGTAGTTAAAAGAACAACATTATAGGGAAAATAGTCGAGAAACTGCTCAAAGTACCTCGGATCTTTACTCTGAAAATAGTAGATTTTATGCGGACATCTCCTATTATGCTCTCTTATTCTCTCAATTATTTTAAACGTGTACTCGGGTGGACAGAAAGATATATCTCCGTCGCCACAAACAAAAATTATTTTGGCACTAGGGATCCTTTTAAGCCTCTCAGGGTGCAAGTGGGGAACGTAATTATAGCAGTTCGAACATTTCTGCTTTAATCTTTTTAATTGAGCTTGAAAACTCGGTTTACAATAAATACAATTAAACAAGCAGCCAACAAAAGGATTCCAGGTCTTGGCCCCCTCATACATCCTACTTTGCTTCATCCCCACTCCTCCAATAGTATTTCTGCTCCTAAGAAAGTGTCAATTAGACTTTGCCCGGTTCTTTCAATCGCCTTTTTCAGTAATTCTAGTCCTCTCTCGTAAATCTTCTGAGGATAGTATTTTTTGATCTTATCTCTGAAAAATATGAAAGGAACCGGGCAGAGGCAGCATCCTATCGAATCGTGACCTTTTGCATAAAGAGGATTTAAGGGTGGTTTAAGTGGATGTTCTGCCAGGAAGCCTATAACATCTTCTTGAGAAAAGTTCCATAGAGGCCGTATAACTCTAAGTTTTTCGAACTGCCTGTTATGTACGCCTTTCGTTACAGGGCCGTATTCGAGAATAGACATGTACCTTCTCCTGCTTTCATCACCGCGAATACCTGAAACAACGTATTGTATAAATTTCCCTCTAAGAAA
>MTLR01000004.1 GCA_002010925.1 Candidatus Bathyarchaeota archaeon JdFR-04 | reverse complement strand
TTTTTATGGTTATCTTGCGTATCGCTGGGCACCTGTGTGGAAACAGAACACTGACAAGTTGAAACCCCAAGCTGATTACATTGTAGCGTTCAACTACGATGGAAACTGGGATGCCACAGACAACTGGGATAATCTATGGGATGGAGACTTGAGTGCGTTCATTTACTATTCTGTGGTTGAAACAGATACCCACTGGTTCATTGGATACTATGCTTTCCACCCAAGAGATTGGGATTCGCCAGAAGGGCCTGACCCAGATGAGCATGAAAACGACATGGAAGGCGCCTTACTGGTTGTCGAAAAGACCTGGGGATACGGGTCTCTGATACTTATAGAAACTCTTGCACATGGGGATTTCTATCAGTATAGCAACCTACCCATTCCAGACGGCACCGATGATGTTGATGACTATATTTATTCTGATGACTTTGATGGTTTCGATCACCCGATCTTGTACGTGGAATCTGGGGGACACGGCGTATATGGAAGCTGGGAGGATGCAGGGAGACTAGCTGCAGATGATTGGCCGAATGGAGCTTTTCCAGGTGGCGACGGAGTGGTGTACTATCCAACAGGCATTGCAGAGATACCTGAGAGTGGCAATGACAGAAATGTAGGCTACGTCTTGATAGATATCGAGGAGTTGTGGAAAAGAAGAAGGTGGGGAGAGCTCTTTGACAAGTTTGGTGAATTTGCTGCGAGAGACCAGGATAGTGGCGCCAAAGCTCCGTGGAGATGGGATGACTGGAACGACGGACCAACGTTTACTGGTGAATTCTTCTATAATCCCGCAGACATGGTCAATATTCACCTTGACATGCCCGAACCGTTCAAACATAAATATACATACAATCCCTATGCCGTTGAGGTGGTCATTGACGGGTACTGGATTCACAAGTGGGCAGATGTGAAAAGCTATGCGGACCCATATATTACCCTATACATGATAGACGGACGGGGAAGGAAAATAAAAGTTATGGGTGCAGGGCACGCTAGCCGTACTGGCTGGTCTCGATGGAGGTTTCCCGTTAAAGGAAGTCAATCTAACTGGCAAGGGTGGAACATCCCACCGACTAGCGTGACGGACATAAACCTTGTGACATTAATGGGGCGCAACTTTTTCTATGGAATACGTTACCCGAACAAGCCATATTTCGGTATCAGATGTAGAGACAGGGACGGTGATCCCGACGAAGAATCCTGGGAGGACAACGATGAGTGGCTGATGGATAAAAAATATACACACTGGTACGGCCCGCCGGGAAGCCCTTCATACGTAGGGGTGATATACGACGGTTGGAGAACATACCAGTGGGGAGGTTCAACGGCCAAAATCAGTGTGGTTGGTGACGTTGTTGATGACGACACAGAACCTCCAGAGTTTTCGAATGCGCGCACAGATCCCGTAGGCTTTGTTTATTCTAGTTTTTATCGCGGCTCAATTTCGTTCACTATTGGCATTTCTGACGAGAGTGGCGTTTACGAGGCTAAGTTCCGATATAATGGGACGAACACGCCGTGGAGCGACTGGCGTCAAGCATCGCGGGTGCAAGGAACATGGGACTCAACTTATACAGTGTTCTCCATTGAACTCCATCGAAACGAATGGACTCAACTTGAAGGCCAAACCATTTATTACCAGTGGAGCGCAGTGGACAACGACAACGATAGACCCGGGGATCGATCTAGGGGAGAATCAGAAACATACAGGGGGCCAAAGATCGCATACGGGCCCACGGGTACGTACCCGTCGGGTAGCGACAGCAACAACATCATCGCTTTCCAAGCACCACATCCTTTCTTCGAATCATATATCGGATACGTCAAGGACGGTGAGTTAACATACGGCCCCGTGGGTGAACGCCCTTCTGTTAGTGGCGACATAATAGCCTATCAAACCAACGAGACATGGGTGAACCAGGACCTAAATTATGACGGAGACACAAACGACCTTGTAATTCAGTACTACAATATTTCGGAACAGGGAGGGTTGCCCTACACTGTCGAAGTAGGAATGAATCCTTCTATTAGTGGAAACATAATAGCCTATCAAAGCGGTTCTGTAATTAAGTACTGTAATATTTCAGAACAAGGGCTACCGAAGACCGTCGAAATGGGAGAAAATCCTTCTGTTAGCGGGGACATAATAGCCTTCGAAGAAGGTTCTGTGATTAAGTACTATAACGTGAGCGCTTCAACCCCGGAAGTAATAAATACTTACGCAGTAGGAGAAAATCCTTCTGTTAGTGGAGACATAATAGCCTTCGAAACTCCTGAAGCAATAATTGGGATGGATTTAAGTGGAGACGGCAGTCCCAACGATGTTGTGATCAGGTACTACGATATTTCAAACTCTATGATAACGAACACCGGCGCAATAGGGCTAAATCCTTCTGTTGGTTACGAAGGCATCCTGTTCCAAACTAATGAATCGGATATTGGCGTGGACGTGAACAATGATGGAGACACAAACGACTGGGTGATCAGAGGGTATATTAACGGTGATGTCAGAGACCCCATCAGGGTTGGAGAGTTTCCTTGCTCCACGTCTCCTAAAATTACTCTAAGTGCGGGCGCATTATACGTTACTATAAGTGGCGTAAAAATGGCGTTCCAGATTGATGAGGCTCAGGTCGGAATGGACCTGAACGGAGATGAAGACATAAACGACTATGTGATTGGCGCCCTGATTAGGGATAATACAAAAGTTGGCGTAGATGTTCCTGTGGTTGCGGACTTTGAAATCGCGCGGGCGGAAGAGGCCGCAGAATTCCTCAAGGCTACTGTAGAATTCGCCGAAGTCATATCTCCCGGAATCACGGATATCTTCCGCCACAAACCCGATAGAGCTTTGCCTCCGTTGCCATATGGACGTACAATCGTAGGCGTCCCGGTTGATATCACCACAACCGCCGAATACAGCGGATCAATCAAAATAAGCATATCTTACGAT
>MTLR01000153.1 GCA_002010925.1 Candidatus Bathyarchaeota archaeon JdFR-04 | reverse complement strand
CAGGGTTCTAGCCTTCAAATTTAGACAGTAAACTGCCTTCTTCAAGTCAGCTTCGAAAAATACTTTGCCAATATCCGGAACTGCCCTGCAGCCCAGAATTTCCTCAATTTCCTTACTAGAAACATCTTCAATGCCCATCGGAACCGTGGCGAAAAGTCTTGCTTTCATCAACAAAAGAGAAGAATATCCACACTTTAATTTTTAATCTTAACAAATAATGATAAACATAGAAACTGTTAATCATTAGCCACATCCTTTAAAGATTTGTTAATCTTTTACTTTAAATGTTAAACATGACTGTTTTAGGGGACGCTTAAGAGTTATGGATATGGAAACACGGAAGATAACCCTACAGCGGATTCGATGGCTTTTTAGACTTGCTCATCAAACTATCCATTATGATAAAGAGCTTGCTCAACGATATATTACCATCGCACGTCAAATAGCAATGGCTGCTAAAATTCGGTTGCCCTGTGAATACCGACGCATGATTTGTAGACATTGCAAAAAGTTTATCGTGCCAGGGATCAATTGCCGTGTTCGGCTACAACCCCGACGGGAACCTCACGTAGTTATCACGTGTCTTGAATGCGGTGGATACATGCGCATACCAATAAAACGTCAAGGGAACCATTAGACATACTCTAGTATTATAGGAAGAATGTTTTAGACAAAATAACCAAACTGAAGTAAGCCTTTTTATATGAGACTTAAGGAATTACTGAAGGAAACCTTAGAGGAAGATAACCTTGACTACCCCCTACGATGTTCCACCATCCTTACTTATCGAAAAATTAGCTAACCACCTAAAAGAAAATGTAGATGAAGTAGAACCGCCATCATGGGCCGCATACGTTAAAACCGGGGCTCACGTCCAACGTCCGCCCCAAAACCCTGATTGGTGGTATACTCGGTGTGCTTCCCTACTACGCAAACTTTACATTCACGGTCCTTTGGGCATTGAAAGACTACGCGGCGAGTATGGTGGAAGAAAAGACTATGGTGTAAAGCCTGAACATTTTGTTAAAGCCGGAGGAGCTATAATAAGAAAGGCTCTGCAACAACTTGAAGCTGCTGGTTTAGTGGAAAAACTCCAGAATAAGGGGAGANGGCTAACCCGGGANGGTCGAAAGCTCTTGGAGATGTTATCCGAAGAAGTCGAGAAGTCAGCATTGAAGCCTCAAATTAAAAAAGGTGGGTGAGTTGTCCGGAGAAGATGAGCTCGAGGAAATCCGAAGACGAAAGCTTCTTGAGCTTCAACAACGGTTAGCTGAGGAACAACGGCGAGCTCAAGTTCAGCAACAACTTGAACTCCAAAAACAAGCTATTCTTAGGCGGATATTGACGCCTGAAGCAAGGCAAAGACTAACCAATATTAAAATGGTTCGACCAGAATTTGCGGCCCAACTTGAACTTCAACTAATCCAGCTAGCCCAACAAGGAAGATTACCCATACCCTTAAGCGACCAACAATTAAAAGCCATCCTTGCCCAGCTCCAAGCTGGGAAACGCGACATAAAAATTAGGAGAATATAAAATGGCGAGAAACAAACCAGCCGCTAAGAAAAGAAGACTTGCAAAATCCGGAAAACAAGCCAAATCTGTTCCATCATGGGTAATAGCTAAAACTGTAGGGAAAGTTAGAACTCACTCTAAAAGGCGACATTGGAGAAGAACAAAAATAAAACCCTAAAGGAAGCGCTAAAGTATGGAAGCTGAGGAACCACTGAAAAAGGAACAAGAAAAAGAAATAGAGAATAATGAAACAGAGAGGGAAGCGGCTTCTGTTGAAGTTGAGGAAGCTACCGAGGAAGTTACAGAGGAGGAAGAAAGTAAGGAAACAGTTAAAGAAACTGAAAAACCAGCTGAAGAAGCCATAGAAGCAGAAATTTCCGAGGAAATTCCGGAAAAGCCAGTGATAAGACCTCGCATTGAAGAAGAAGAGCTTGAAATTGTTGAAGAAAGAATTTACACTATACCCTTAAAACGAGCTTGGCTTGTGCCGTCTAAGAAACGAGCTTCTAAAGCTATACGCTTAATAAAAAGCTTCATTCAACGCCACATGAAAGTAGGTCTACGCTCTGAAGCGGGTGAGGAAGAATTTTTCGAAGAGGAAGAAAAACCCCGCATAATTGTTAGTAATGAGTTAAACGAATATATTTGGCGTAGAGGCGTAGAGAGGCCTCCTAGAAAGGTTAGGATCAGAGCTGTTAAAGATAAAGATGGTAATGTGACTCTTTATCCGGCTTAAGCCAAGCGTGGAATTTAGGTGGCTATATACACTTTCGTCCTTTTCGGGAGCGCCAGCATAGGCGTATATTCATTAGCAACGGAAAAAATAGTGATCATTCCACCCCAGATTCCACGACACAAAGCAGAAAGGGTTGGAAAATGGCTTAAAACCGATATGGTGCAGACAATGATAGGCAAATCAGTTCTAATAGGCGCTTTAGCATGCGCCAACTCTAATGGCATGCTTTTACCTCATTTCGTCCGAGAAGAAGAAATCAAAACTCTTCAAAACTCATGCGGAAAGAATTTTAACCTAACCATTATGGAAACTCGCCGAACCGCTTACGGAAATATGGTGTTAACAAACGACAAAGGAGCCATAGTTGACCCGAGATTGAAAGCTAAGGATATAAAAATAATTTCAGACACCTTGGATGTAGAAGTTGTCCCTGGTGAAATAGCCGGATTGCCTTATGTAGGCTCCTTAGCAACAGCCACGAATAACGGTATACTAGCTCACCCACTTATAAAAGAAGAAGAGAAAAAACTCATAGAAGAAGTAATGAAAACACCCGTGGACGTAGGCACCATTAACTGCGGAGTTCCCTATGTTGGAACAGGATTAATAGCTAACACCAAAGCCGCAGTAGCAGGCTTCCTCACAACAGGACCAGAAATGTTTATAATCGGTCAAGTTTTGGATGTGGTGAAGAAAGATGAGTGAAGTAA
>MTLR01000071.1 GCA_002010925.1 Candidatus Bathyarchaeota archaeon JdFR-04 | reverse complement strand
TGGCCAAATTATTTGCACAAACTTTTCATTAAAAAATATCCCGCCACTCTAAAAGGTTAGTTAATAAAAAAGAGGGGTGTTGATGCTAGTAGCTTATTCCTATGCTCACTGCAATAGTAGTTAAGTCATAGATGTCTATTATGAAGTCTAAGTTGAAGTCGAGGCTAAAGTCGTAGTTCATCATTCCTGGCGTAGAATCATAAGCCTTTGCTACGTGAACCAAGTCCCAGATGTCAACGGAGCAATCTGGTATTTCTGGAGTTCCGTATGAAGGATCGCACGTTACGTCGCCTGGGGGAATGGGCACAGGTTTTTCGACATGGAATATTACTGCACCAGTGAGTGCATCGAAGCCTTCGATGTTTATGGTGAAATCTGACCAGTTTCCAGTTACGAACAGTTCTCCTGGTACGTCTAACGCTAAAACTTCTGTTGTGCTGTTTCGTAGCTCACCGTAATAACCAAATGTTACGTTGAAAACATCCCATAAACCAGTGATGTAAAAGTCATAGTCCCCATAGCTCAGTTCCGCCGTACCGTTTTCTAGTTTAGCCATGTAGAAAGAATATGTGAAGTTTTCTGTGGTTGGTTCTCCAAAAGTTGGCAAAGGAGTTGCTGGAATCCAGAAAGCGTTCACTTGTGCCCATTCCCCAATAAGAGCTCGAGCACTGCACCAACCATAGGCTGTTAGTTCATTGCCATATGCGAGAATTGCGCCTTGCATCATAACATAAGTCGGTGTTTGTGGTTCTGGCTCTGGTTCTGCTGATGGTAGAGCTAGAGTTGTAACAGGAATCGCTGCCAAAACGATGGAAATCATTATTGCGAGGAGTTTCTTTCTCATTTTTATCCACTTTAATAACCTAAATCGACTAATAAAAGGTTTTCTGTGTTTCTTTTCAGTTAATAAGCCTGAAAATTGTTTATATTAATTTAAAATTTTTGATAAATGTTTTTTTCTGTTGATTAATCTAGAAAATCCGCTTAAATCCCAAAAAATTATGATTTTTTGTTTATTTCTAAAAAATGAGGGAAAATTATGAGTATTGAGCGTTTTTTCCGAAGTTTGTCGCTACCATGGCGATGTCTAGTATGTCAACTTTTCCATCTCTGTTAACATCTGCTATTGGATCCCATCTTGGGTCTCCTGGGAAAGAGCCGAATGCTTTGGCTACCGTAGCGATGTCTAGTATGTCAACTTTTCCGTCGCCATTCAAGTCGCCAATTATTCTAACAGTCAAGCTATGGAACAAGGTTTTAGTGCATTTTGTTACTAATCCTGTTGAATCTCTCTCCGCATAGGCAGTGAAATTGTAAACTCCGCAAACGTCGAGTCTAATAGTAATCAACACCCAACCGCTACTGTTCGTGATGCCAAAATATGTTCTGTTGATGCTGGCAACACCGCCTATAACTGCTGATCCGTTATGCGCCCACACAAGTTTAACCGAGAATGTAATATTTTCTCCCTCATACAAGAAGTCCCTATCCCACCTCAGTTCTTCAACCCAAAGCTCAGTCCAAGTAAGCTTTGGCGTATACATGGATTGAAGGCAAAGAGTAACGCTTCCTTCAGCATCACTTAACGCTAGAGCCTCGAACACAACGTCTGCAGTGACATTTGAGTAGGAGAGTTCAAACACTGCCCAGCCAGTGTTGTTAGTCACGCTTGTGAATAAGGTTCCGTTAAGACCTACTGTTCCGCTTAAAACGGCTGAATTGTTATGTGCCCAGAATATACGCACGTACACGTAAATGGCGGAATCAGTATTAGTTACTGTTTTGTCAACTTTGACGGAAACAACTTTAAGGGCTGTCCATGTAATTGTTTTCAAACCACTGGCATCTTCCATCACAGTTAAACCATAAACATCATCAGTTATTGATGTAACAACAAAAGTTAGCGTTCCAATCTGTTCAGCAGTAAAGTAATGTTCCCAACGGTTCACAGTCGAAGACCAGCTCATAGGAGTGCTATTCATATATACTATGCCTTTGTTAGCATCAAATGTCGAGCCGTCGTAATCGTAGATGGCTTTTACCCATATCACCTGGGTTGTTCCAACATTACAAAGTTCAGCACTTACGCCTCCCTCGATGATTTTAACTCTGTCCCATATTATCGTTTGAACGCCAACGAGATCGTTTATTGAACCTAAGCCGTACGCTCTGTCTAAAATGGATGTGACTGTAAAGTCATATTTTGCTACGATCGAAGACGAATAGGTTATGTACCATCTCATGTTAACTGAATCCCAAGTGCATGCCGTGCTGTTAACGTATAAAACGCCATGCACATCAGTAAACATGGTCCCATCATATTCGTATTCCGCAGTGAACCATATTATCTGACTAGTTTCTACGTCACATCTTGAATCGCTGACACCTCCGGATATTATCCTAATTCTGTCCCAAATAATGGCAGGGTTATCGACAACTTGCTCATAGGCAGTTATGCCGTAACAAGATACCGAAGTAACAGTCCATAGTCGCTTACCAACAGTGTCATATGCTATGTCAAAATTTGCCCATCCAGTTTCGTTGGTAACATATCCAGTTCCATTGATGTATATCGTGCCCAAACTTATGTCTGAGCCATTATGGGCCCACCTCGCATGGAAGCCAACCGTCTGAACACTTCCTACGTCGCACCGATCGTCAGTGACAAACCACCCATCAATTATAACCTCATAAACTATAAGCGTTTGAATATCCGAGTATCCTGCTGAACGATCATCAATTCTGTCCGTGTCGTTGTCAACTGCATAAATACGCCAAGTAACCTCACAGCCGTCCAATGGACCCATGTATTCTGATGCATATTGTCCCTCGTTTATCTGATACATTGACAGGATACTGTAATCGGTTGTTAATTCTCCATCCGTGTCATAGTGAACTTCAACTGTATAAACGTCGCTCGGATCTGTCACATTAGCGAGAAACCTGAACCTCTCTGTTGCCTCGATAGTTAT
>MTLR01000043.1 GCA_002010925.1 Candidatus Bathyarchaeota archaeon JdFR-04 | reverse complement strand
AATATGCGCCATTTTTCTACCTATTTTTCTAATTATCTCAAGCTCTCGGGCTACTTCGCTTTTTCTCTTAGCTTTAAATATCCGTCTTACCACCTCTGTAACCTTTTCGCCCTCAACATACTCTCGAAATATGAGACGTTCCTTTAGACTTACATGTAGGATTCGTGGAACACTGATCCTTTTTGATTGTAGAAACTTGTTTAGGGCATATTCCTTTTCAAGCCGGGAGCGTCCATGCACTGCGAAAGATTGTGTGCCGAGTGTCCATAAGGCTAGGGAAAACCACTTGAAGCTTTGCCAGTCCATAAAACGTTTCACAACGATTTTTCTTTCCTGACCGTCTTCTTTTAGCGTTATTAAGTACACGTCATTTAGAATGCCGCCTATTTCCTTAATTTCCATATGTAAACCTGTTTTGTTGGAAACTATTTTTTTTACAAAATCTTCTATACCTGTTCTGTCAGAAAGTGGAAGCATACCTAAAGACGTGTGGACATAAATGTGTTTTCTTGGGTTTTCAAGTCTAAACACAAGTTCCTCTTCATTCTTGTCCCAGTCTGGTTTCAGGAGTTTCTCACGATACTGAAGGAAAACATTTGCGGTTTTAGGTAGTATCCCAAGTGTGTAGGCGAAAAAGGCCTTCTGAAAATTTTTGAAAAAAGCTGGAATTCGTATCTTCTTACGTCTAGTCTTCTCGATAAGCTTTTCGCTTATCTGAACATATTCGCCAGAAAATTCTATAATTTCTTCCTCTTCAAGTTCTTCCAAAGCTCTCTTGTAACCCCGCATAATAGCTTCGGTCTTTCCTTTCTGAAGCATATTTAAGAAACTGTAAGTAAGAGGTGGGAACAGTTTTGCCCGCCGCATCATGGTTTCATAAAGAAAGTATTTTGGTTCTATCAGAAATTCGCGAGAAAGCTCTGGAAATTCGAGAATAAGGGTTTCCAAAAGTTCGCAGATAATCCTTTTTTTAACCTTTATTTCATACTCCTCAAAATATTCTTCACCCGTTATGGGCTGGTAGTAGAAGGCAATTTTCTCAGCGACAACCTCACCTATAAAAGCTCTTTCCACATCTTTTTCGAAAACCCACTGGTCTACAGCTGAAACTACAAGGTTATACCTATTTAAGGGTTTGACATAAACCATTATTCTGGGCTGAAAATCTCGGATTACAACTAAAACCTCAACATCAACTTTTTTTGAAGACGCCTCAAGAGCTGTAAATCCACAAATACATACACCCATTATAGGGTTAGAACCAGCAATTTGCCTACAAAACCCCAAAATTTTCTTAGTTAAGTCCTTGTTCGACTGCAATTAAACACACCTTAAAAGGAAGGCGCCCAACTTGGCTTTACCTCCAGATCTGAAAACATATTTTACCATTGAGAGAATTAAGGTTTACCTTGATATCTAACATTTAACGGTGAAACTAACAATTTAACTTTTCAATTATTTTTCCATATTCTCTAAGTATTCTTAGTGCTTTAGCGGCTTTTTCCGGAATATTATAGAGCGGAATGCTGGTTTCAGCCAGCACTTCGTGCACAAGTTCAAAGTCATCTCCCCCAGCTGGAACATCTACTACTGGCTTGTTAGGGAATTTCAAAGCCGTTTCAACTATGGCTTTGGCATCTTCAGGTTTAAAGAAGCATGATTTTAACATGTTTATCACCATCGCACCATCTACGTTTGGATCGGCTAAAACGAGATTTAAAACTCGACGGTATCTTTCAGCTCTGGCATCTGCAATCATATCAATGGGGTTGGATGCATCTACTCCCGGATAAAGTTGTTCTATAGATCTTTTGGTTTTTTCGCTAAGCTGAGCCAATTTTAAGCCTTGTTTAGCTAGGGCATCAGCAGCTATTATAGCTGGTCCACCTACGTTGCTTACAACAGCAATGCGGTCGCCCTTTAGTGGAGGTTGCTTTTCTAGGGCTATTGCAGCATCCATTAGTTCTTCGATTGTTTCAACTCGGATTATTCCGGCTTTTTTGAGGGCAGCATTAAAAACTTGGTCAGAGCCGACAATAGAGGCTGTGTGAGATATAGCCCGTTTAGCGGCTTCAGCGGTTACTCCCCCCTTTAACACAAGTAGGGGTTTCTGTTTAACTATTTTTTTTGCGGTTTCAATAAAAGCTCTACCATTCTTAATTCCTTCCATGTAAAAACATATGACCTTCGTTTCCTTGTCATTCTCAAGGTAGCAAAGTATGTCTACGTCGTCTATATCTATCTTGTCACCCATGAAAACAAACTTGCTGATTCCAATTCCATAATGGCAAGCCCAGTCGAGTAAGCAAGCACCTATTCCACCGCTTTGCGAGAGGACGGCTATCCCACCTTTTTTAGGCATTAAGTCCCTTTCAAAAGTTGTGTTTAAACCGTTTTCCGTGTTAATAACACCCATAATAGTGTTTGGCCCCAGAATTCTTACCCCAAACTTTTCCTTCAGTTTTAGGAGCTTTTCTCGTTGAGTTTTATTGTATCCCCCAGTTATTATCACCAAAGCTTTGGCGCCTTTCTCTGCGCTTTTTTCAGCTTGTTTTAAAGATACTTTTGGCGGGAGCATTATTACGATCAATTCCGGGTCTACTGGGATCTTTCCTAAGCTGTTAAAACCTCTCTTGCCATGAATATCCACTATATAGGTTTCACCTTTGAAGTACTTTTTTATATTATATATTACATTTTCAAAGAGCTCAGGTGAGGCCATTCCGATTCTTTCTCGGATTTTAGTTGAACCTATTAAGACTACTCGCCTTGGCCTGAAAAGAGCTTCCACTTTTTCTAGTTTCATGAACATCACTAAGTTTGGCTTAAAGGAAGGTTAGAAGAAATTGTTTGTCCTCTTAAAATTTTAGGCTTAAATCTTAAAGGTTCTCACCCCTGGAGGATTTTTAGGTAGGCAAACCCAGATGCTAAAACGAATACTATGGCAAAGAATGCTACATTCAACATCATAAGCGGATTAAAGGCTGGATG
>MTLR01000138.1 GCA_002010925.1 Candidatus Bathyarchaeota archaeon JdFR-04 | reverse complement strand
ATAACAAGAGTAGACACGACGCTAAACACCGTAAGCTTCCTAAGATTTCGCTTCTCATACTTCGTAATAATCAGAGACAACCAGCCAGCAACTACAGAACTAACGACAGGAACACCCCAACACATAGACGAAGCAGGTAACACCTACGTCACATCAACCACAAAGTTCACCCTCGCAGCAACAGACAACCTTCCAGGAAACCTCTATACTTACTACCGCATCAACAACAGCATCTGGACCCTCTACCAAGCCCCATTCAACCTCACAGGCCCCGATGGAACCTACACCATAGACTATTTCACCATAGACTTCGCAGACAACCGCGAAGCCTTCAAATCCACAACAGTGTTCTTAGACACAACACCACCAACGACAACTATTAGTTTAAGCGGTACCTCAGGACTTAATGGCTGGTTCAAATCAGACGTAACCGTTACTTTAACCGCAACTGACAGTCTTTCAGGCATATCAAAAACAGAGTACAGCTTTGACGGAGTTGTCTGGATCACATATGAAGCTCCCTTCACTCTAACCACCGAAGGAAACACAACGATATACTACAAATCAATCGACAATATGGGAAACATGGAAGACCCACCGAAAACTACAACAGTTAAGATTGATAAAACTCCACCAGAAACCACCATTAGCTTAAGCGATGCTCTGGGAAATGCAGGTTGGCATACATCAGATGTCACTGTAACCTTAACGGCAACCGACACTATTTCAGGTGTCGCTGTAGTTGAGTACAGCTTTGATGGAGCCAACTGGTTTACTTACATCAACCCGTTGACTATAAACACTGAAGGCATAACCACGGTGTACGCCAGAACAACAGACACCGCAGGTAACACAGAAGACCCACCGGAAATTGTAGTTGTCAGACTTGATAAGACTTCTCCAACAACAGGGCTAACAATGGGTACTCACTTCGTGAATGACGCTGGCAACATCTACGTGACTTCCGCCACAGAGTTCTCTCTTACAGCAACAGACGTAGTTTCCGGCATTGCCCACACCTACTACCGCATCAACGATGGAGAGTGGTGTGAATACGTAAGTGCGTTCACGTTGGCGGGCTTGGATGGAGTTTACACGATTGACTATTATAGTGTTGACGTAGCGGGCAACGAGGAATCCTTTAAATCCGAGACGGTTATCCTTACAAGCCTTAAGGTTGAATCTTATCTAACGGATAGCGAGTTTAACCCCGTAACATACTTTGATGTCATCTTCTCAAAAGACAGGTCAGGTGGTTACAAGCTTGTTGCGACGAATCCAGGCCAATTTTACTATAACATCAATGTTTCGAATAACTGGCCGATTGCAGTTGACACGCTAACAATCAACGCTGAAATACCAATGAACTTTACGTTGAAAGGTGCGGTTCCAATACACGTATACTTAGATGGCGTCGACATAACTGATACCTGCACCATAGACGGAACAACTATCACCATAACCAACATACCAGCTGGAAGCGAAGTTTACATAACAATCCACATCGACTACGCGCTGAAAGGAACAATCTACACCTCACCAGACGAATTCGGATTGAAAGATTACACGTTCACGGTGACTGTTGAAGGATCCGGCTTAGCCACAGGCGGAAGCCTCACCGGAACTTACACGTCGTCAGCAACCCTAATCGCTCACCAAAAGAAAACAACAGCAATAGCAGGGTTCATCACAGACGCTGATGGAAACCCGATAGCAGGCGCCACCGTGAAGCTATACGACTCCAACAATGATCTCGTCGGTGAAACAGTTACAGATGAAAACGGCTTCTATTACTTCCTAGATATCGAAGCCGGAGATTACACGATCGAAGTAACCTACAATGGACAAACATGCACCCAAACAACAACAGTAGCAAAAGGAGAACTCACACAGGTAAACTTCAAAATCGAATAACCAAAGCACCCCTTTTTTCACTTGCGTTTTCTAAAAAGAAAAGGCTGGTTTCAATCTCGAGTGAAGTTATTCAGGATAACTACGGGGATCTCTTTTATAATACGCGATAGCTGTAAGATTACTTATTTATGAGTAGCAACTTTTTTATGAGTAGAGATTCTACAAGACCTAAGTGAGTCATTATGGACAATTGCGCGAAAGTGCTGGAAGCTCTGAGAAGAGGATTATTTGTTTTAGTCTATGACGCTGAAGGAAGAGAAGAAGAAACAGACATGATTGTTGCTGCAGAGTTTATAACACCAAAACATGTTTATTCTCTACGCAGCCTCGCTGGAGGCTTAATTTGTGTCGCTTTATCTTACAACGTAGCAAGAAAAATAGGCCTACCTTTCATGACTAGCATCTTAGAAGCAGCATCTTCTCAATATTCCCTGCTCTCTAAACTTGCTCCAAATGACATATCCTACGGGGATAGGCCTGCCTTTTCGATCACTGTAAATCATAGGAAAACAGTTACTGGCATCACTGACAAAGATAGAGCCCTTACCATAAAGGAATTAGCAAAAATCGCCGAGAAAACGCGTAATCACCTAAACGCCGACGTCTTAAAAGATGAGTTCGGAACAAGCTTTAGATCTCCGGGGCATGTTCCGATTCTTATTGCAGTTAAAGATGTTCTTCACGAAAGAAGAGGACATACTGAGCTTTCTGTAGCATTAGCCGAAATGTCTGGTCTTACTTCAGCGATTGTGGTTTGTGAGATGCTTAACGGTGAAACAGGATGCTCTCTTACCAAAGAACAAGCTATCAAATTTGCAAAAGAATTTTCATTCCCCTTTGTTAGTGGAGAAGAAATCGTTGAATCCTATTTCAGATTTTATGAGGGAAAATCATGACTCGTTTCAAAATAGGAGTTGCGGACACAGCATTTGCCAGAGTAGATATGGCATTAATAGCCATCAAAGAAATAGAGAAGTCAGTTACTGGTATAAATTTCATACGTTACACTGTGCCTGGAATTAAGGACTTACCAGTGGCAGTCAAAAAGCTCCTAGAGGAGAAAAAATGCGATATAGCCATAGCGTTTGGTATGCCTGG
>MTLR01000015.1 GCA_002010925.1 Candidatus Bathyarchaeota archaeon JdFR-04 | reverse complement strand
AGATATCTTTTTTCTCTATCTCATTAAATAACTTCCATAGCACCGCAAATACGACTATTAAGCTTTTCTTTCCCTTTATTTCGGTTACGTTTCTCTTATTATATAGGAAATTTGAAGATTTTTCTCCTTGAAGAGCTGTTCTTTGCTTTATAAATTGGTTAAAACTTGTCGAATTGCTGAGGATCCAAAAAAAGTAGTCTAAATTTTTGAAAAACCTGCTACTTTTTCTTAGAACTGGTAAATCTATGTAGGAGCATGGTAAAATTTTGCCCTTTGGGAAGATTACCAATTTCGGCCTAAGCTTTTCATAGTCATCCTGCCAACCACAAGGCGTTACTCTTAAAATGGTCTGCCACAACTCCCAAGCTACCTCCTCTTTAAAATCCCCATCTGGAACTGCGAAGTTGTAGTTGTATACTATGACGGCATTATATTCGGGGAGATCTATTCCCTTAGAAATTCTGGAGTTTAGATACACTATGATGTGCTCTCCTCTCTCGGCTTTTTTCTTTAGATCCTCTCTAGTTTTAATCGTCGCATCATCAACATTAGTTAGCCCATACTCCTTCAGCAGTTTTTTGAAGGGTTCGATGTCTTTCTTTCTTCCCACAACCCACATGGTAGGGATCTTGTAGTCGTAAAGCAACTTTCCGACGGTGAATATATTGTCTGTTTCCGCTAAAACGAAGTTATATTTGTATTTAAACGGCTCTGCTTCGTTGATTATGAATCTTCTATCAAGTTTT
The DNA here is from genome assembly GCA_002010925.1 of Candidatus Bathyarchaeota archaeon JdFR-04. Classification (GTDB taxonomy): domain Archaea; phylum Thermoproteota; class Bathyarchaeia; order Bathyarchaeales; family UBA233; genus UBA233. The sequence continues at coordinate 2,275 of MTLR01000015.1, read as the reverse complement.
TCCGGAAATTCTTCAGCTCTCTTCCGTTTTTCGCTATCAACTACAACGATTAAAGACTCAAATTCTCTTATCCACTCTTCAAAAAGTATCTCTTTCTCATTCGGGATTAGGTAAATCTTTACTGAGCCTGGAAATGTTTGTGCCTTCGGTCTTGTGTCGCTAAGAACTGCCCATAGAACTTCAAACGTTTCTCGCTTTTCTTCATTAGTTTCTTTAATAATCCCCTCTAACTTCAGCCTTAATCCGTTATTTTCTCGGATTTCTGCAAGAACCATTGTAATTAAGATCTCAATTTTATGTGCGGCAGAGATCAAGGGTTTATCCTTAGTCTTCTTTTTCTCTCCGTAGATTTCTATAAATTTATCCAACTCTCTCACCAACTCACTCAGCCATTCGTAATCATCGCTGTTTTGTTTAAGAAAAGCCATCAGACGTTTAATCTGGCATTTCTTGGATTCATAGCCCTGGTTAGGTTTGTTGACGAACTCCCTTATCAGAACTGGCTTAGGGAGAAACCACCCAACAGTCGTTAGCTCATCAAGAACCAAAACATCCTTAGGATCTAACTTAATAGCCATCTCTGGAACTGTCACGACCACATCGATATCATCGAGAACCAACATCTCTTCGGCCAATTCTGTTATTTTTGTAGAGATATCGGATGCTTTATACCTATTTCTGAATTTCCTGTTCTCCTTCAACAGCTCGTAAAATTGCTTCGGGGTTATTCCTTTATTTAAAGCATAGTCTATGTTTTTATACTTCCCCCCGGTTAGATGTAGAACCTTAACTCCTTTCTTATCGAGTCGGCGAGCTACATCCTTACACTGTTCGTGACTTCGACAAATGTAGATCGCTTTCTTATTTGCCTTAACGAACTCTTTTACCTTTTTAATTGCTTTCTCGGTTTTACCACTCCTAATCGCTCCTGTTATTATTAAGTTATTAACTAACCTACATTCGTCGATAGCCGAAATACATATATGAGATGAAGAAGAATAATTATCTAGCCTCTCCATTCTCATCACCATTTTTTAAATCTTAAACCTTAACCCTATCCCACCCCCTCTAACCAAACCTTTACCTCTCCCACTACCACGTAAAAAGGGGGATCTATCGCTTTAGACTCTAACTCATCAATCCAAGATCCGTCGGGGAGATCGAGTTCTCGGGCTACCTTTCTCGCTTCCCTCTTAGCCTCTTCATAATCATCGAATTCCCCGACAACTTTTCCCTCCGGTTTGTTGCTTATGAAAACCGATCTTTGGATTAATCTTCCATCTTCAAACCTAAAATTTACCTTCCTTAACTCTTCTAACCTTTTCCTTAACCTATCTACCCTCATCATAACCCAAAACCTCCTCCAACTTTCGGATTCTTTCCTCCAACTCGGAGATCTCCTTATCCTTCAAAACCGCATTATACGTCTTGATTACATCGCAAAATAACCGATCGTACTTAATCCTGAGCTTCTCTATCTCGGGCTTATTAAATCGGCCATAAAAGATCTTGTTCTTAATCTTGATCGTTAACTCCGAAAGGATCTTAAGTAAATCCTCTCTCGATAAAATTCTTATTTCCTCAAACTCCTCTATCGCCTTGCCCTTCCCCATCTTTACCTCTCCTGAGCTTTATCTTTAGCGATTATAAAAAATAAAAAAGGGAGGTGGAAAAATGGGTATCATAGGAATCGGTAGATCTCGGTCTTAGCGTTTGCAAACTTATGATAAAGTCGGGCATAACGAATCATATTCAAAACGATCCCAGCTTCTTCCTTGGAGAGTCCGTACTTGTTGGCGATGATCGGGATCTTTCCATCTCCCAAATTTCTCTCCTCTTTAAGATCCTCGATAATTTGAAGAATCTTTAGAAATCTCGGAGCGTTTGCCTTTGATAGTTGAATCTTTTCGAATTCCTTGAGCTTCTGATTTTCCCTTTCCTTCTTTTCCCTATGAATCTCCCTCTCCAACTCTGCCCTTAACTCGTTGGAGTATCGCCTTACAAGTTCGGAAAATCCTGCTTTGAACCTATCTATCTCCTCAATTAAAGGTATTAAATTCGCCATTTCTTATACACCCCCTGGTGGAGATTTTTCCTCATCCATACTCCCCCCTAACCTTGAGAGAAACCTCAAGCGAGAAGTGGGTTTACGGTGGAAGTTTAACCCAAGTTTATCTTCTTCTTTCCTTCCTTTAGGAGTCCGGCGGTCGGTGAAGTTGGCGTAGTCTCCCACTTCCCCTTTCTATGATTCCATCTTCCTACCGTTAGCCTATTT
>MTLR01000136.1 GCA_002010925.1 Candidatus Bathyarchaeota archaeon JdFR-04 | reverse complement strand
TGCCAGGAACCAGAAAACTAGAAGGCTACCAACCGAGACTTATAACAGGCGAACTTGAAGAGCAAGAGCTGGAAAAAATCAAAGCAAAAATTGCAGTCAGCAGCTTANAAANCTCGACAACATAGATGTTANCCCCTCAAAACAACGGACGGTAAAAGAAGATGGAGCTAACAGATAAAAATTTTGAAAAAGAAGTCTTAAAAGCAAACATCCCAGTCTTGGTAGATTTCTGGGCATCCTGGTGCCCACCCTGCAAAATGGTTGAACCCGTCCTCGACAAACTCGAAAAAGAATACGCAGGAAAAGTAAAAATAGCAAAAATAAACGTCGACCGAAACCCAATAACATCCTCAAAATACCAAATCAAAGGAGTACCCACCTTCATCCTCTTTCAAAACGCAAAAATAATAAAAAGAGAAGTAGGCGCAAAATCAGAAAAACAACTACGCCAAATGATCAACACAGCCCTAAAAATAGCAACTAACCCCTAAAAATACAGCAAGCAATAACGATAATGAAGAAAGAAACACAAAAATAATCCATTCACCCTCCTCTTCTCCCTTTCCCAGCCCCCAACAGCACGAACATTCTCCGGCATAAAACAAGCTTATGGGGGGAGGGGGTGTCCAATTATAAAAGCATAACCGCCTATAAATTGAACAAGAAGCGAAGAAACCATCCACCCTTCATGAACAGAAAAACATGAAACACACATACCACGTTTTAAACATCAAAACCCTTAACACCATTTTCAAATATATCCACCGAAGAACACTTATAACTCAAATAGACATTCGCCAAACAAGAAAGGAAAAGCAGAAAGACAGAAAATTGATCAGAATAGGAGTGACAAGGATTTAATTCCCATCCCTACAGATGCTAAATGTCAGCTAAAAACCCAAAATCAATATCCTCCATTCATAACCAATTTAAATAAACCCTAACTAAACCCTACCGAGAGAAAAATGAACATACCAATTATCACCCTAGAAGCAGTTTCCCTAACAATAAGCATATTCCTGGCATATTTGGCGCTAAGAATGCTAAACATGCTCCAAGCTCTAACCCTACGAGGCGGAAAAATAAGCAAATCATGGACCTACATCCTCACGGGATACCTAAGCATCTCCGTAGGCCTAACAGCCCTCATACTTCAAAACCTCCTAGCACTTAGCTTCCTACACATAACCGGAACAACAACCATGACCCTGGGAGGAGCCTTCATCACAATCGGCATCTACCACGAATACCGAATCTGGAAAAACACCCTATCAAAATAAGACCCAAAACACCGCAATCCATAGAAAACCCAAGTTAAAGATACTTCCAAAGCCCAAAACTTATCTACATTTCTACCATAATATAATCACTCGTGAGCAAACTAGAGATAAAGAAGCATCTTCAAAACCTTGTGAAAACACTTGATTTGGATGTATTTTATACAGGAATTAAAGAGACGGGGAAAGAGAATTATACTCTAATTAAAAAATACATTAAAGAAACTTTAATTTCTGGAGGACTCTTAACCCTTATTACCTCTCTAACAGGTCATTTACCATATCTTGAAATTTTTGAAGATCGGAGGGACTTCCTCATATTCTCTTATGAGAGCGTTATACATTGGCATCAGCTGAACACAATTGGAAAAGTACCTCGTGGTATAGCTGTAACTTTGAACCCATATTGGTTCCCAATAAGTTACTTACTTGGGGAAGGTGTACAGCAATATACTCATAGTATGAAGGTTTATATAGCGCAACATGCCCTCAAAAACTCGCCTTATTACATGCTTCTAAGCCTCATCGGCTCACTCACAAAGGAAAAAATTAGAAAATACATAAAAAGAGGTGGATGACAAAACCGTTATTGCCCCCTTTTAGTCCTCCAACACAAAATTTTCCAAGAGAGTTCCTCCTCCACAAGAAGGAACGAAGGAAGAACGAATACAAAAGCTCTCAACAATCAAAATCGCAAAAATCCTTAAGCCTACAAACCCAAAAACATAGAAGAACCCTTAATAAGGTAGGAACAAAAGTAAACCTTTTTATCCCTCCAAAATTTACTACCTAATAGGTATACAAAATGAGTAAGTACACTACGGTCTCCACAAAAATCCCAAAAGAACTCAAAGAGAAAATGACTAAACTAGGAATAAAACCCTCCAAAATACTAAGAAAAGCAATAGAGGAAGAAATCAAAAAAAGAGAAATCCAAAAACTCAAAGAAAAAATAGAAGCCTTAAAACCCGTACTTGACAAAATAAAAACCGAAGAAATAGTGAAAAGCATAAGAGAAGACAGGGAAAACAGATGAAATATCTCTTTGACTCCTCCGCGATCTTTAACGCCATAAAACAAAACAAAATCGAAAAACTACTTGAGGGCTACACGTTAGACCTGTCCAGATACGAGCTCGGAAACGCCCTATGGAAAGAACACCGCCTATTCAAAAAAATAACCAAAGAACAACTCAAAAACCTCATCAAACTAATAAAAGACACCCTAAACCTGATGCAAACACTAAAAATAGAATGCCACGAAGAAAAAATCCTGGAAACCGCCTCAAAACTAAACCTAACATTCTATGACGCATCCTACGCCTACCTCGCCAAAACAAAAAACCTAACCCTAATAACCCAAGACAAAACACTCCAAAACAAAACAACCCCCCACATCAAAACCAAAAAACTCGAAAGCATATTCCCATAGCCGAAAACAAATAACCCTTAACCTTTACAACCGAACATCCTAACCCCTCAACTTCTTATATGAAACATAAAAGCAAAAAGTCAAAAAATATATATTGCCTTATTGCCATAAGTCCCATGAAAACCATGATAAGAGCAAAAATCGACGAAAAGATCGAGCGAAAGTTCAGAGAACTCGCCATGCGCAAGTTTGGATACGGCAAGGGCTCATTAGCCAAGGCCGCCGAAGAGGCAATCCTAAAATGGATATCCGAAACAGAAAAACAAGAAAAAATTTTTGAAGGAAACCCAGTAGACGCAATCGACGGCCTACTCTCAGACGTCAAAATAGACTCCGTAGAACT
>MTLR01000059.1 GCA_002010925.1 Candidatus Bathyarchaeota archaeon JdFR-04 | reverse complement strand
TTTGTTTCCTTTTATCTTTTGGTTCGCACCAGACCGGATACTTTTCCTTCTTAATCTTCTATTGTTCGCTCTTTACATGTTTACGGTAAGCTTTATTATTCAAATGTCGGCTTTTAGTTTTGCCTATAAACGTTTTTCGAAGAGGTATCTGCTTATGTATTTGCCTTTTTACCCGCTTTTGCGTTTTGTGAACGTTTGTGCTCGTGTTGTTAGTGTAGTGAAGTATATTTTTGGGGATAGAGGAAATTGGCATTCTTGAAATGTCTCAACTGTAGGAGAGAATGGATCATTTGTTTGTTAGCTAACTCCTACGGCATCTTCTATCATCGAGGAGAAAGGAGAAGGCTTCGAAAAATAGGAGAAAATTTCCTATTTTTGCCGTTCGGAGCATAGCTCTCAACCATCACCACTCTCTTAAGACTTAAGATATAATTCATGCTATAAAAACTTTATTGAATAAAAATAACAAACATATAAAAATATAAAAACGAATCAGCCTATTGCAAGAATTCCCTCAAAAATACCCTCCTCAGAAACTCCAAGCTCCCTCGCAAGCCAAGTCTTCAAAAGCTCAGCATTACCCGGAAGCTCCCCGGCAAAAGTGAGAATACGACCTTCCTTCAAAGCATCCACTTGAAAAGCCTTCTCTGCATCCTTATACAAAAACGAAATAGTTTCGGCATTAGCCGCTAAAACTTTAAACTCCTCCCACTTTCGGCAACGAATAATTACCGGAGGTCCACGAAGCGTCTTTTGGGGCGAAGGCTTAGGGGACAAAACAGGCGGTTTATGCTCTTCAGGGGGATGAGTAGGCGCTGGGGCCGATGTTAGAAACTCAATTAGGTTAGAGATCTCATCTTGGAGGTTGGCTAGGCGCTCCTCAATTCCTTCAATTCGACTACCCAGCTCTCCGGAGTTTCCAAGTCGCTCAGTTATCTTACCTAATTCTCCAATTAACCGGTCTAAGTCTTTCTCGTGTTCCTTAAGAACATTAATTATGAAATCTAACGCTTCCAGCGCCTCGTTTTTCGACGGCGTCTTTTTAACCAATGGAAATTCTCTCCAGTTTTTGCTTCACGAAAATACATGGGCTTCTTTATAAATAAACCTAGCGAATCATCAAACAATATCCATAGGAATACCCTCGTATATTAATTAAAATTCAATACCAAAGCAATGAACAGCTATTTCTAAAATCGTACCCATGAATAAATCCATACTTATTCACAAGAGATAAAAAAGGATAAATGCAAATTGTACCATGCGAGCGATTCTACAAAATGATGGAAAAAGAAATAATCGATGGCTTAAAGAACGCCATAATAACCTATGATATAAACGCTACAAGTGAATTAGCCAAAAAAGCATTAAAAATGGGAATAGATCCGATAAAAGCCATAGAAAAAGGGTTGGTTGAGGGAATTCGAGAAGTAGGTATAAAATTCGAAAACAAAGAGATTTTTCTATCCGAACTTATAATGGCCGCCGAGGCGATGAACCGGGGGTTAAGGATTCTGGAGGCAGAACTCAAAAAAAGAAAAAAACAAAGGAAAGCCCTTGGCAGGGTAATGATAGGAACTGTTGCCGGAGATATCCACGATCTGGGCAAAACCATAGTAGCTGCCATGTTAACCGCTAACGGTTTCGAAGTGATTGATCTAGGTGTAAATGTTCCAACCCAAACCTTTATCGACAAGGTAAAGGAACTTCAACCCCAAATACTTGCACTATCCGCTTTATTAACAGCAACCTTACCCGCGCAGAAGGAGGTAATTAAAGCCCTAAAAAAAGCTGGGTTAAGGGAAAAAATAAAAGTAATCGTTGGCGGAGCACCGGTAACCCCAGAATGGGCAAAAGAAATAGGGGCAGATGGTTATGCGGCCGACGCCAAAGAAGCAGTCGAAATAGCTAAAAAACTGATTCAATCCTAAATTTTCATGTCGTTAGAAAAAAGTAAAAAGCTTCTTCTGGGAAATAACGAGAGAGGGATGTCCTTTGTATGGCTGGAACGGAAAAATCCTGCGTATAGACCTCACAAATAACAAATCTACGATCCAAATATACGACTCAAACTTTGCACTCACCTATATGGGTGGAAGGGGTTTCACCACAAAAATCCTATGGGACGAACTAGCTCCCGGAATAGACCCGCTAAGCCCACAAAACAAACTCATAGTCGCAGCCGGACCATTAACGGGCCTTCCAGGCCCCAGCTTAGGAAAGCTTGTTGTAGCTGCTAAAAGCCCATTAACAGGTGGCTATGGCGACGGAAACCTTGGAACAATGGCTGCAGTGCACATGCGTAAGGCTGGATTGGACGCCCTAATAATTGAAGGGAAAGCCCAAAAACCTATTTACATCTACGTGGAAGACGAAAAGGGCTACATTTTGAGTGCTGATGGAATATGGGGCGAAACAACTTTCGAAACTGAAAAAAGATTAAAGAAAGCCCATGGAAAAAATGTGGGAGTATTAACAATCGGTCCAAGCGGAGAAAATATGGTTAAGTACGCAACAGTGGTTTCGCAAGAAGGCAGGGCAGGTGGAAGGCCTGGAATGGGCGCTGTTATGGGGTCTAAAAAACTTAAAGCAATTGTTTTTAAAGGCACAAGGGCTGTTCCGTTAGCTGACGCTGAAGGCTATAAAAAGCTAGTAAATGAGGCTTACGATGACATAAAGTCACGAGATTATTACGGTTTCTGGATTAGACAGGGTACTATGGCTACTATCGAATGGTGTAATGAAAACAGCGTGTTACCAACCAATAACTTTCAGGAAGGCATCTTCGAGTTTCACAGGCTCATCGACGGCTATGCTTTAGAGGCTATGAAAATTAAGCGTAGGGGATGCCCCTACTGTAATATGATGTGCGGCAATGTGGTCCTTGACTCTGAGGGAGGGGAGTCTGAACTCGACTACGAGAACGTTGCAATGTTAGGATCTAATATTGGCTTGGGGCACCTCGGAAAAGTTTCGGTTCTGAACCGCATGGCAGACGAGCTTGGAATAGACACCATATCCTTAGGCAACACTCTAGCATTCGCCATGGAAGC
>MTLR01000176.1 GCA_002010925.1 Candidatus Bathyarchaeota archaeon JdFR-04 | reverse complement strand
TTTTCGCATTAAACTGGCGGTCATTCGGAGCCTGTTAAGCAGGCTAACACGTTTGATTCCTCTGAAAACTTTAATGGTGACGTCAGAAAATCTTACTTGAATCTCGTTGCCTATGCTGGCTTCCAGCAAGTCTTTCTCTGTGATAAGCTTGTATTTCATTCCATAATTCAAGTCTTCATCCCGACATGATATAAGGAAAATACGGAAGACATCGAGTCCAGCTTGTTTCACACCATAATACTCCATATACCGAAGATTATAATGCCATAGGGCTTTTTGGCTGAAATCTCCATTTTCTAAGGCTTCAACAATTGTTTTTCCGGCTAAATAGCCGCCCATCATGGATGGGCCTATTCCCCCTCCGTGGATTGGGCTTACTTGGCATGCGGCGTCTCCCACGATTATAATTCCGTTTCCAACCATGTTATCTAATGGTCTTCTTGTGGGAACCATCCACGCGCCGCCGTTTAGCAACAAGGAGTTTTCAAACATGGATTTAGCGAGAACGTGATTATACAACAATCCTTTGGGGCTAGGAAAACTGCCACGCATAGCTACCCCTAAACCGACATTTACTTTGGAACCAGCTTTGGGGAAGATCCAAATGTAGCCGCCTGGAGCCATTTGATTGTTTAGGTAGATTTCACACATCTCCGGAACTTGGTCTTCGTTTTTGAGTTGTCTTATCTCCCGGTAGCAAGCTTCAATGTCTTTCCTGCTGATTTTCTTGGGGATCCCCATTTCCTGTGGAAGTTTACTTCTTAACACGGCGGAGATTCCAGTCGCGTCCACCACTATGTTGCTGAAAAGGCGGATGATTTTACCAGTTTTTAGGTGTTTTAAAAGAACTCCATTTACGAAGCCTTTCTCTATAGTTGGCTCCAGACAGAGGGCGGATTCGAAAAGGTTGGCGCCAGCATCTATAGCTTCCTTTAGTAGTCGTTGTCCAAAGTTTCTGCGGTTGATGACATAGCCGTGTAGTCCTTCTCCTTTAACTGTGAAAATTGTTTTAAGATCGGGTGAATAAACTCTAATTCCGGGAATCTCCTTTTCTAATTCAGCGTTTTCTGGATGTTTCAATCCCAAATTTTCGAAGTGATGCCTTCCTACGGCGTCTCCACAGACTTTTTCACCTATTTCCTCAACTGGTTTCCTCTCAACGAGGCATACCGTTAATCCTGCTTCGGCTACAGTTTTAGCTGTGAGGCATCCAGCGGTTCCAGCCCCGACCACAATGACGTCGAACTTTTCCAAGATCTGTTATCTCCATTTACTTTTCGCTTGGTTCGATGACTACTTTCTTTTTCCTCACAAAAAGGTTTTGCAAGGATATTTCAGTTGTTTCCTTCCGGGTTTCAAACACCATACACGTCAATGTTTTCTCAATCCCTTTTATGTTCCTCAATCTGTCAATTACAAATTTCCCTATGGCATCTATGTCCTTCTCTTTAACTTTAAGAAGGATGTCCCAGTCGCCCGCTATTATATGCACCTCTTGGACTTCGGGAAATCGTGCAATTTGCTGTGCAATTTCCCTTTGAGATGGTGGTTTCTCGTTTTGTGTTCCATAAGAGAAGGATGCAAGAATAAAAGCTGTAGCTCCCTTTTCCAATTTTTTGGCGTCCAAAATGGCTCGGTACTCTTTGATTATTCCCAACTGTTCCAATTTTTTTATCTTTGCAAAAGCCGTTGTGATGGGTGAGCCTATTTGCCTAGCGATTTCCTTGACAGTTAACTTGCAGTTCTTTTGTAGTAAAGAAAGTATCCGTAAATCTTTTCTGTCGAGCTTAGACTTCATAATTGTAAATATTACATTAAATATGGATAAAAAGCTTTAGGTTTTCGAAAAATATTCGAGAACTGCTATAAAAAATTTATAATCTGCCAATACGCCTTATCCCTTATGATAGGGCTAGAGACTTTAAAATCCCTCCTACAAGAAAGATATTTAAAACTTCGAAGCTCTAAAATGGTCGCTGTTCTAAAAGTTCAAGACCAACTAATAAGTTCCATAAGGGATTTCCTAAGGAAAAATGGCTTCGTGGAAATTTTAGCTCCGATAATTGGCCCAGTCACTGATCCCGGAATAAGAGGGGCAAAGCAAGTTTCCTTCAGCTACTATGGAGTTGAATTCAAAGTTATGAGTAGCATGATTCTTTACAAGCAAATGATCATCGCCTCTATTCCTAAGGTTTTCTCGGTTTCACCCAACATACGTCTCGAGCCCTTGGAAACCATAAAGACGAAACGCCATTTAACCGAGTTTAGGCAAGTTGATATTGAACAAGCTTTTGCCTCCTATAATGATGTTATGCGCTTAGCTGAGGAAATGCTCTGCAGCGTCCTAAAAGAGATAAAAACTAAATGTCAGGTGGAACTAGAGATTTTAGAACGAACTCTCAAAATGCCTGCTAAGCCTTTTCGCAAATATACTTATGAAGAAGCAGTTGAAATTGTCAATTCTCTTGGGTTTCATGTAAAATATGGTGAGGAGCTCAACTGGAAAGCAGAAGAAGCACTATCAAAAATTCATAATGAACCATTCTGGATAGTAGATTACCCCTTAACCGCAAGAGGCTTCTACTATTTAGAACACCCAGATAATCCAGGAATCTTACGGGACTTCGACCTATTATATCCAGAAGGTTATGGAGAAGCCATTTCTGGAGGAGAAAGAGAAACTCACTACTCGAGGGTAATGGAAAGAATCCAGCGTGGAGGGGAAGACCCGGCAAAATACGGCTGGTATCTTAAAATGTTGAAGGACGGAATTCCCCCTTCAGCTGGTTTTGGAATAGGCGTGGAAAGGCTAACCCGATACGTTTGTGGACTGGAAAACATATGGGACGCTGTGCCCTTTCCCAAAATCGCTGGAATAGTCTCTCCCTAAACAACCGATAATAGAAGAATAATATTAATTAGAAATTCACAATCGTTAATAAAACCAAGCTCTTTACCAACTTCTAAGCCTAAATAAGGGGAATCAAAATGAGAAAGAAAGCAGAAGAATATGTGGTTGATCTCACAAAAATCGATGGGGACGGAGCATTTCCCTGTCCTAAAT
>MTLR01000129.1 GCA_002010925.1 Candidatus Bathyarchaeota archaeon JdFR-04 | reverse complement strand
GATCTTTCACCTTTCTACGAAATGTTGGAAGATTATCCAATCTTCAGCTGGGTAAGGCAAATAGGTGCTGGACGTTCTATTCGAAGTCCGACTGTTTTTGAAGACGTAGTAAAAACTATATGCTCAACGAACTGCAGTTGGGCACTCACTAGAGCCATATCCCACCGGTTATGCTCAAAGATAGGTGACCCCTTCGCGGAGGGGTTCTTCACCTTTCCAACCCCTAAGCAATTAGCCTCAAAAACTGAGAGTTTTATAAAAACAGAAATAAAAGCAGGCTATCGTAGCCCTTACCTGCTAGAGTTAGCTCGAAAAATAGTTAAAGGAGAGCTCGACGTTGAGACTTGGAAAAGAAGTCTGCTTGACTCGGCTATCCTCAAACGAGAAATCATGAAAATTAAGGGTGTTGGTGAATATGCAGCAGATCATATACTCAAGCTTTTAGGTAGATATGACTTCCTTGCCTTGGATAGTTGGCTGAGGAAAAGATTCTCCAAAATCCATAAAAGAGGCGAAGAAGCTTCAGACAAGGAAATAGAAGAGTTCTACGCTCCTTTCGGGAAGTGGAGGGGTTTAGTTTTATGGTTGGACATGATGAAGGATTACCTAATTCCGGAAAAGGGTCAAACGTAGTTCCCTGAAGTCTTTTTAATAGCGAAAACAGTTTTTTCGGCAACCGAAACGCTTCGCAGAAAGTCTTCAATAGTTGCTATGAAGGTTGGAAGTTTATTCTTGGTTAGCTTTATCTTGGTTAGAACCTTTCTTTCTTTCCTCCACATCCGGATTTCAAGTCCTTCCGGAACACGGATGTTATCTGGAGAAACCGCTTCGGCAATGGCCTTGGCTATTTCCTCTTCCGGATATTTCAGTGTTATGTTAGCTTCCAACATCTTGCTTACCTAATTGTCTTCCAACCATCTCATCGACAAGTTTCAAAAATTCTTCCAGTTTTTCAATTGGAATTTGGGCTCCGGCGGCAATGTCATGCCCTCCTCCTCTCCCCCCAAATTTTTCTGAAGCTTTTTGCATAATTTCACCTAGATTCACTCCCTTCAGCACTACTTCGTCTATTGTTCTCGCAGAAATTTTTGCAATGTTTTCCTCGGTTAGGAAGGCATATGCGATTATGGGCTTTTTTGGATTTGGCAAGTTTGTGGAAAGGATGGATGCTACTGCACCTATCGCTTTGTCGCTTATTTCGTTTCTTCCGTGGACAATGTAAATATTGTTACATTCTTCAACTCTCTCTGGTTCCTCGTAAGTCCAGCTTAAATACTGGCTGAGATTCCGCCGATAGTCTTCCAGAATCTTTAATGCTTTTTCAAGGGCGGCTGCGCGATCACCCATGCAGAGCGATACTCCAAGGCTTGGGCTGTCAAGTCTTCCAGTTGCGTTTAACAAGACGGCGAATTCTCTTCCATCCCGTAACGGTGTCCAATCTTCTTCTTTAACCAGTGTGTAAATGTTTCCGCGTAGGCTTAAAACTTTGTAATGTAAGCCTTTGGAGATTAGGTATTCTGCCAACGCGTTGTATAAGCTATGTTTTTCGTCTTCGGTTAAGTCGCGGAGAGCCCGCCATTTCCCCCCTTCCTTCAGCTTTATGGACGGTTCTAGATTCGTTAGGAAAGCTACGCTTTGGTCTTCATTTCCGCTTATTCCCGGGATGAAGGGGTTAGTGGTGCTTGCTAATGCTTTGTGGAGTGGACGGGTTTCTCTTCCAAAAAAGATTAAGTCGGTTTCAACCTTTAGGTAGCCGCTTTCCACAGCATCTTCTACTATGGTTTCGTTGACTGCGCCAAGACTTCGCTGCTCATACTTGTCCTGAAGGTCGCCAAGGGCACCAACCACAGCTATAGGTGCCAAATCCGTGTTTGCCTTGTCCAGAGCCTTAGCTACTAAATAGGTTATTCCTGAACCGCTTACATCCTTTGACCCATCTATTCCAAAAAGGTGCGGGTTTACGTGCAGTAGGTTCGTTTGTTTTTCTTCTTGAATTATTTGGTGATGGTCTAGGATTACCAATGAATAGCGAGTAAGCTTTTGGGTTATAAGATCGAGGTAGCCACTTCCCAAATCCGTGAAAATGGTTAAGTCGGGTTTTTCGCTTGAAATTTCCTCTACGAGTTTTTCGTCAACCCAGTGTCTTACACGAATACGAAAGTTCGCTTTAAGCCTAAACAAGGCTTTACCAATTATCCCGGCTGCTGCCAATCCGTCAGCATCATAATGGGAGATGACGTTAAAAAAACATCCTTCTTCAGCTTTTTCAGCAATGTATTTCGCGGCTTCAGATGCGCGTTTAAGAAGCGCTTCATGGTTTTCAGGCTTCAGAGGCATTTCTACCCCAAAAATCTAGGTGAGCGAGGCTATCCTAGGCTTATATTTCCAGTTTTCTGGGAGAACCCCTTTGCGTTTATAATATTCGGATAGTCTATGGATTTTTGCCTCGACAAGTTGGAGCGCCCGTTTATTGTGTAAGTCTTTGCGATTTTTTTCCAAGTGCGTGTGGAGTCGCGTGGCTTTTCTTATAAGGTTGTCTAAGTCTTCAGGGATTGTAGGGGCTAATCCAGCTCCCTTCAATATTTGGGTTATGGTTTTCCCAGTAATAGGTTTAACGAGGGGAATCGCATATTGATCGCGAAGGATTGTGCCTATCAAGCTAGGTGGATGCCCCTCTCTGGCCAGTTTCACAACTAAGGCCTCTACTTCTTCCGGTTGGTATTTACACCAACTTGGTGGCCGTTTTGTAACCGGACGAATGGAATGGGACTTCCCTTTCTCTTTTTTTGGCAATTCTTATCCCTTTTATGTGAATAGCTTTGTAAGAGCGAGTGAAACGCAATATTTAAAACCTTCGTTAGCTATCGTCCATGGAGAAACCATTCTGCAAAGGCATTTAAGGCTTTGGCTCGATGTGAATACTGGTTCTTCTCTTCAGTCGACATTTCGGCGAAGGTTTTCTGATCACTAGTTTCTAAAGGTTGAAAGATTGGGTCAAACCCGAAGCCAGAGCTTCCACTGGGTTTTTCAGTGATTCTGCCTTTAACTCTTCCACAAAAAGTTTTTAGAATATTT
>MTLR01000156.1 GCA_002010925.1 Candidatus Bathyarchaeota archaeon JdFR-04 | reverse complement strand
CTAAGCCCGAAAGGATATGGTCGAAGCTGGCTGTGGAAAGGATCCTTCGGTCTCATGTTCTCGCCACGATTGCCTCAGATTTTGCCCACACTGAGAGGGGAATCTACGAGTTTTTTAACAAAACCCTCTATGCCTTTCAATATGATATCCGCGCAATAAGAACGGTCGTAGCAAGAATCCTCAAGTTCCTATACAACGAGGACATGATAGAGACGGAGGGTGAGAGAATCTATGCTACACGTTTTGGAAAACGGGTTTCAGAGCTTTACATAGACCCTGTTTCCGGGGTAATCATCCGTAACGCTTTAAGAACAAGGGCGCCGAAAATTACGGAGTTAAGCCTTCTCCACATGATTGCTCACACTCCCGACATGTATCCGAAGCTTCGACCCTACTCGAAGGAGATAGATGAACTTTCGCTTTTTGTGGAGGAACACCTTAAAGAATTCATGTTTGAGGCTCCAGATCCCTGGGGAGACCGGCTTGAATATGAGGAGTTTCTTGGCGAGGCGAAGCTGGCACAAGCGTTGAAGGCGTGGATAGAGGAAACAAGCGAGGATGAGATGATAGAACGTTTCCACGTTCAGCCAGGAGATCTCTACCGGATAATTGAAACTGCTCGATGGTTACTCTACGCCTCTCATGAACTAGCCAAGCTTTTTAACCATAAGGACTTAATTCCATTAATTTCAGAACTTATCCAACGTGTCAAGAAAGGAGTCAAACGGGAACTGCTACCTCTCGTTAGGCTGGAGGGAATAGGTAGAATACGTGCACGTATCCTATACAACGCTGGATTAAAAACTCTAGAAGATTTAAAACACGCAAAAATTGAGGAATTAACCGAGCTTCCAATGATTGGTCCGCGTTTGGCTAAAAAAATCAAGGAGCAAGTTGGCGGTTTTGTTAGAAAAGATAAATGGAAACAACTCGGTGAGGGTGAGGAATGGGAACAAAAAGCATTAACCGAATACTAATCAGTTAACCCTCTAGTCTTCCTTTCTCTTCTAGTCATTTCAACCATACGTTCAACTTGCTGAGCTGCGGTGCCCAGATAGTTTTCAGGTTTCAAAGCCTCGTTGATTTCCTTTTCGCCTAGAAACTTTCTAACAGTTTCATCTTCCAGGAGAACTTTTTTAAAAGGCTTAGCTTCCCTCTCGCTTTTTAAGCTTAACCTTCTTAAGAGTTCATGAGCCTCTTGGCGGCTCATACCTTTACGCGTTAAGGCAATCATCACCGATTCAGACATAACCCTTCCAGCCGTTAGCTCCAAGTTCTCTCGCATTCGCTTCTCGTCCACATGTAAGTTAGCGATTATATCTGTCATTAGCTTTAACATGTAATCCACCAAGATGCATGTCTCAGGAATTAGAAATCGCTCAGCAGAGGATTGGGTTAAATCTCGTTCGTGCCATGTAGGGATATTCTCTAACGCTGGAAGAACAAGGCTTCGCATGATCTTCGCTAATCCGCAGACTCTTTCGCATGTTATTGGATTCCGCTTATGCGGCATGGTGGAGCTTCCGACCTGTCTGGCTCTCTCAAAAGGCTCAAAAACTTCAGCTATTTCAGGACGTTGCAATTCCCGAATCTCGGTAGCGAAGTTATCAAGGGTGGAAGCCACCATGGCGAGCAAACACACAAGCTCGGCATAACGGTCGCGTTGAACTATCTGAGTTGAAATTTCAGCCGGTTTTAATCCAAGCTTCCGCATTACAAGATCCTGAATTTTAAAAGCTTGCTTTCCTAAGCCAGCTTGAGTTCCAACGGCTCCACTCATTTTTCCAACAAGAACCCGTGGGCGACATTCTCTTAGGCGTTGAATGTGACGGGAAATTTCCCTCATCCAAACGGCAAATTTAAACCCTAAAGTTGTCGGTAGCGCATGTTGCCCATGAGTTCTCCCAACCATCACAGTGTCCCTATACTTTTCAGCTTTCTCTATTAGTATTTTCTCTAACTGGCTCAGTTTTTCCTCGATTAGGCTTACGGCCTCTTTTAGTTGCAGAGCGGTTGCAGTGTCAAGGATATCGGAGCTGGTGGCGCCTAAATGGACGTAAGCTCCGCTGGCACCTGAGGCCTCAGATAGGGCTCTAACCATCGCCATAACGTCATGTTTTATCTCTTTTTCGATAGCTTTAACTCGTTCCAGCTCAACTTTTTCAACTGAAGCAGAAGCAGCAATTCTCTCCGCGTCCGATCGAGGGATATTGCCTACTTCGGCATGAGCTAGGGCAAGGGCTGCTTCTACATTCAGCATAAGTTGGAGCCTATGTTCTTCCTCAAATATTCTACGCATCTCAACCGTTCCGTAACGTCCAGAATCTATGGGGAGAATAGGCAAACTTGCTTAGCCTCCAAATATTTATGTTCGAAGTTCGTTACCCGTTCAGTTCTTTTTATCTGTTCCGCCATAAAACCCTTTATACCGGAGATGGAAGCCTAGCTCGTGGAGAGTCTGTTATGGGTTCGGTAGTGGCAGCTTTAGACAAAAAGGGGCGAGACATAAGCGACGCCATATCAGATATGCTAATAGAACTTCGGCACAGGGGATACTCCACCTATGGAATAGCCTCTTCAACTCGATTATTCTATGCCAAAAACACTCAAGAGCTGAAAAACACAAAGCTGAACGCGCCAGTCGCTATTGGCCACAACTATTCTGGAATCTTTCCACATGAAAAGGAACAACCTTTGCTTACTAACAATTTTGCCATAGTTTTCGACGGAAGAATCTATCCTTTTCATGGGAAATCTGAACTGGAGAAAGTTATGGAAGCCCTTGAGAAGCTAGAGGACGCGTATAAGCTAATTCTGGAATTGGAGGGAGATTTTGCCTTCGTTATAACCAACGGTGAAAGAATAGTTGCTGGAAGGTCAGTTTCTGGCGTATGCCCTCTTTACTATGGAGAAAATACACAAGTAGCTGCATTGGCTTCGGAAAGGAAAGCC
Organism: Candidatus Bathyarchaeota archaeon JdFR-04; assembly: GCA_002010925.1. GTDB lineage: Archaea > Thermoproteota > Bathyarchaeia > Bathyarchaeales > UBA233 > UBA233. The sequence continues at coordinate 136 of MTLR01000156.1, read as the reverse complement.
CTCTGGCGTATAGGTATAAAGAAGACCGTATCTTTTCCACCTGGAAATGTTGCGGTAATAAACAAGCAAGGCTTTTATTTTCACGAAATAAAGAAGCTGCAACTTCCAAAAACACGAGAAAATAGTATCCAATGGG
>MTLR01000009.1 GCA_002010925.1 Candidatus Bathyarchaeota archaeon JdFR-04 | reverse complement strand
TGGTGTAAAATTTTTTGTAAAATGTAACTCATGTTTCCCCTATATTCGCGGCAATTTGCATGCACATAATGTAAATTAATGTTTCTTCTTCTCGCCTCTCTAAGTAGTTGCAAACCAAAGAATTGAGCTAAAACAGTTTTTCCAGTACCGACCCTTCCGGCAATCAGAACGCGTTGACTCATCTTCCCTGGAAAGCGGAGAATAAAGCTGAAAAATTGACTTAGCAGGTTGAGCTCCGTCAACCGATGGAGTAGCCTTGAAGGAATATAATTAATGTCGAGTTTTGTTTCGTCCCTGAATAGTGTGTAATATCCTAACAATGGAGTATTCCCAAAATAAACTACAGTTGGACTCATTAAAACGTTTATATTTATAAACAATAGTCTAATATAGTTTCTAGATTTTTGTTCTAGAATATTACCATACGAGAAATAATAGATTAAATGAAACACGCCTTAAAAGCACGCAACCCCCCTTCTAGCATAGAAAACTCTTCTAAAAGAGGCATATAGAATTGAACCCATGGGGGCCAAACCCGGGACAAAAACGTAGGGATAAGTTATACATAATAGCTGAAATTTTGGAGATAGCCCGAGAGGGAACACTAAAAACCCAGATAATGTACAGGGCAAACCTTAGTTTCACACAGTTAAACCAGTATTTAGACTTGCTCACAAAGATAAAGCTGTTGAGTATAACTAAGGAAAACGAGAAGAGAGTATATACCACGACAGAAAAAGGAATGAAGTATTTACAGAATTACAGGGAGATAACCAAGCTTCTCACGCCTGAAAATCCCAAAAACGGCAACACAAAAATTCCGCCGCCCCACCTGCTTAAGAAAAATAGTTTTTAGCACACTTTATTATTTTTCAAGCAGATAGCCACGTAATCCTTTAAACCTTCGCTAACCAGTTCAGAAACGTCTAACCCAGCTATTTGCAGCAAGGCTTTAAACTCCTTTATCGAAAAACTCTTTTTTAATCCCGTGATAACAATTTTTGCGCCATGTTTGGAAACACGCTTGATTTCTTCCAATGTTTGAACTGGTTCAGGCATGTTTTGTAGTAAAGTGAAGACGAAGATAATATGAAAAAGTTCATCTCTAAATGGCATGTGGTCTGCGTCCGCCCTGATTAAGGACATTTGATTAATGCCCTCTACTCGTCTCTTAGCAAGTCTTAAAATTTCAGAGGAAAAATCTAAACCTATAATCCATTGAGCCTTCTCTTTAAGGTATTCAAAGAGAAGCCCTGTTCCGCACCCCAAGTCTAAAACGAGCCATGCCGAGTTAAAGTTTAAATGTTTTAAGGCCCTTTGCATTTTCACCTTCTGTTCCGACGAATACTGAACGTCGTATATTTCTGCTGTCTGATCGTATTCTAACATTACTCGTCGTTTATGTTTGAAAGCTTTCATATTTTCTTTCACAAATCTTATCTATACTGAAATTCCTCTAAAAATTTGAGATCATTGAATCCATCTAAGCCTGCGGTTATTATTCAAAATCCGACGGTTAAGGAAGCAGAAGCAGCTGTGAAGGAGGCACTAGTTAAGCGTAAATGCTTGATAATAGTTGGAAATTGCTGGGTTGAATATTCTGGCAGAGCCAGTTCCAAGCTGGAAAGTGGGGAACGCATTTTAATGGTTAAGGAGGATGGTTCATTATTAGTGCATAGATCCAAAGGTTATGAACCAGTAAACTGGCAACCGCCAGGATGCATTTTCCAAACTAAAATCGAGAACGATACACTGGTGGTTAAAGCCATTCGCAGAAAACCTCATGAGTGTGTAAAGGTGTTTTTCGACAAAATTTACATGGTGTCAGCACTTAGCTTAAAGGACGCAGGGGAGTTTTCGCTTTACGCTAGTGAAGAAGACATGCAAAGGGCGATACTTGCCGAGCCGCAGCTTGTTGAGGAAGGGTTCAAGCCAATCGCCTACGAAAAGAAGGTTAAGCCGGGGTTTGTGGATGTTTATGGCGTGGACTCAAACGGAAACTTTGTAGTGGTCGAAATTAAGCGGAAAACAGCTGGACGGGAAGCAGCACTCCAACTAGCCCGTTACGTTGAAGCTATAAGGGAAACGGTTAATCGCCCTGTGCGAGGAATCCTTGTCGCGCCAGGCTTAGCTAAAGGGGTGCAACGAATCCTTGAAACGTTAAATTTGAACTACAAAGCGCTAGATCCTAGGAAATGCGCCGAAATCTTGAGGCGTTCGAAAACCCGGAAGTTAGCAGAGTTTTTCCGGTGAAAATAAATGATTAAGAAGGTTAAGCCCTTAGCTTTTGACAGTTTCGGGGTACGTTCTATGGCTACTTACATTGAAACAAATGATGCACGAGTGTTAATAGACCCCGGAGTGGCTTTAGCACCTATCCGATATGGACTACCGCCACATAACTTGGAACTTCAAAGGATGGATGAATGTTGGGAAACAATAAAGCATTATGCTGTAGAGGCTGATGCATTGATAGTTACGCATTATCACTATGACCACCATGACCCAGCCAGTCAAGAAATTTATGAGAATAAGAATGTTTTCATTAAGCATCCAACTGAGAATATAAACAAAAGCCAGAGAGGAAGAGCCGCTTCCTTTCTAGAAGTTATAGAAGGACTACCGAAAAGATTGGAAATAGCTGACGGAAAAACCTTCCAGTTAGGCAAAACCACCTTAAGTTTTTCCGAAGCTGTATACCACGGAACAAACCCGCGACTAGGCTATGTCGTGGAGGTCAGTCTAAAACACGGAAACGAAACTCTTGTTTTCACGTCAGATGTTGAAGGTTCATCAATCCCAAAGCAGGTTCAGTTCATTTTAAGGGAAAACCCAAGCATACTTATTATTGACGGACCAATGACTTACATGCTTGGATTCCGCTATTCATATAAAAGCTTAGAAATTTCCAACCAAAATCTTGTTAGAGTGCTAAAGGAAACAAAACTTCATGATTTGATAATTGACCATCATCTTCTACGGGATTTGAAGTTTAAGGAGCGGATTAGCCCAGTTGTAGATGTCGCAGAAGAGTGTGGTGTGCGAGTTTTGACGGCGGCGGAGTATGATGGCAGAAAGGTTGAGATGCTTGAGGCATTGAGGAAGGAACTTTACGCTGAAAAGTTTAGATGCTAAGAGGATTGTTTTACTCCGTGGCTTT
>MTLR01000181.1 GCA_002010925.1 Candidatus Bathyarchaeota archaeon JdFR-04 | reverse complement strand
GTTATTCTCATACGTGGAAACCATGAGGGGCCAGAAGACTTGTTGGCTTACCCACATGATTTACCCCTACAGTTTAAAGCCAGATTCGGTAGCGAGGGAGTTTCCATTTACTCTAAAATTCGCCAGCTTTTCGATTACCTTTATAACGCGGTTTGCGTGCCCAAACGTTTCCTTATGATTCATGGGGGATTACCTGCTCAAGCTAGAGGTTTAGAGGATATTGCCAACGCCCACCAAATCCATCCGCAGAAAACGTTTCTTGAGGAACTCTTATGGAGCGACCCTTATGAAGAAATTAAGGGAGTTTTGGCTTCACCTCGTGGAGCAGGGAAACTTTTTGGGCTGGACGTAACCCTTCGGTTGTTGAAGCTTTTCAAGGTGAAACTTTTAATTCGGGGGCATGAACCTTGTATGGAAGGATTCAAAATTAATCATGAGGGAAGGGTTCTCACACTTTTCTCGAGAAAGGGCTCGCCCTATCATAACATGTTTGGAGCGTATCTTCAAGTTCAGCTTGCAGAAGAGTTCAATAATGTTGAAGATCTTCTTCCTTGTATCCACAAGTTTTGAGACGTGAGTGAAGCTGTTTGGAAAAGATTAAAGGCTTTCGTTAGCGAATGGAGACTTGTAGGCTTAGAGAAGGTTTGGCAAAGTGAAAATCGGCATTGTCACAAGAAACGAAAACTCGTGGAGTTCAACCCAGCTCCGTAAAGCCCTGACCAAACTGGGTATAACTTATACATGCTTTCAGTTTTCTCAAGTAGTTGCAAGAGTAGGCTGCAAGCCCGTAGCAGAAGCCTCAAACGTGAAAATCCTAAAGGAACTTGATGGCTTAATAGTACGCCCAATAGGAAGAGGCTCGCTGGAGGAAATAATTTTCCGTATGGACTTTCTTCACAAGCTTGAAAGCTTAGGATTATACATTCTTAACTCTCCTTCAGCGATTGAAGTGTGTGCAGACAAATACCGAGTGCTTGCCCTTCTCGAAGCTCGGGGTTTGCCCGTGCCCAGAACAGTTGTCACAGAAAGCGCTGAGGAAGCATTAAAGGCGTTCTATGAGCTTGGCGGGGATGTGGTGGTGAAACCGGTTTTCGGCTCCCGCGGTGTAGGCTCAACGAGGATTTCAGATCCAGAAATTGCTGCTAGAGCTTTCCGAACAATAACCTTTTACCACGGCGTTATTTACCTCCAGGAGTTCATCTCTCACGGCGTTTCTGACATTCGCGCCTTTGTTGTTGGAAGCCGTGTAGTAGCTGCTATGCGTCGAGTTGGTAACTCTTGGAAAACAAATGTGAGTCAAGGGGCCCGTCCGCTTCCGTTAAAGCTTAACAATGATTTGGCGAAAATAGCTGTGGAAGCAGCTGAAGCCGTGGGGTGCAAGGTCGCTGGAGTGGACATTGTAGAGGGAGAAGATCATCCATACGTGGTGGAAGTGAACAGCCAGCCTGGATGGCAAGGGCTCCAAACAGTCGCTGAAACAAACATAGCTCAAGAAATAGTTAACTTTCTAGTTTCCGAAATCAAAAAATAATAATTGGCTTTTCAAAAGAGAGGAATGAGACGAAGACAACTATACTAACGTTTTGAAAGTTCTATTAAGACATTAAGAAAGTTAACTATTCCTCCAATTAGAATGATTATTGTTGTCTTAGCGTGTTACTTATATGGGCGGTTCGAGTATATGGTTTATTGTAAATTTCGGAGAAATGTGAAATGTGTAAGTCTGCAGAAGAAAAGTATGAATGTTGCGGTCAAACCTTTAACTCGAAGGAAGAGCTAGAGGCCCATAAAGAGAAAATGCATAAAAAGAAGAGCTGTTGCCGCTAAAAGCCAACAACACATCAAAATTAAATCCCCTTCTTTATTTTTCTGGAACTTTTTTTTTAAAAAAAAATTGGTGTACTAATGATTTACTAATTAAAAATATTTAAATATTTCCAACCATTTATGAATAGAAATTAGTTTCTCAAGATTTTTATGTGCCCTTTCCATAGTAATGGTGAGGAGAGAAAATGAAAAAAATAATAGTGGCAATGATATTAGCTTTTTCAATAATGCTTTTGACGCCAAACCTCAGCGTCTTTGCAACTACTGAAAGGATTCCAGTAATTATCATGTTCAAAGAAAGGCAGAACTTAGAACTAGTAAGAAAACTTGGAGGGCAGATTAACATAGTTTATCGGTTCCAGCCAGCAGTTGCGGCAGTAATTCCGAAGCAAGCATTGGACGCTTTAAGCAGAAATCCATCCGTGGAATACGTCGTTCCTGACTTGCCCATCGAACTTGTCGGTCAAACTCTGCCATGGGGAGTGGAAAGAATAGGCGCTCCGGCGGTTCATGCCTCTGGAAATAAAGGAACAGGAATAAATGTGGCAATCTTAGATACAGGCATTGACACAGATCACCCGGATCTTTCATATGTGTACGGCTATGATTTCTCTGGTGATAACGACCCTGATCCGGAAGATTTTGATGGTCACGGTACACATGTGGCAGGAACAGTTGCTGCCCTAGATAATGACATCGGGGTCATAGGAGTTGCTCCGGAGGCTAATTTGTACATTCTCAAAATTTTCACAGATGACGGAAGCGGAAGCTACAGCGACGCGGTTGAAGCACTTGAATGGTGTATCGGAACATACAGCGATGACGTTTCAGGAAACGAGATACAAGTTATCTCCATGAGTTGGGGCTCCAAAACACAGCAGGGAGACCCTGGGATAGAACCTTGGATTAACCAAGCCTACGACCTTGGCATACTGCTTGTTGGTGCTGCAGGAAATGAAGGAAACCCTGCGGGCATTGGTGACAATGTTATTTATCCTGCTAGATACGAAAATGTCATAGCAGTAGCCGCCACGGATGATACCGACACTCGAGCATGGTGGTCAAGCACAGGCCCGGCAGTAGAGCTGGCCGCGCCTGGAGTAAGCATCCTTTCCACATACCTAGATGCCGGATACACTACCATGAGCGGCACTTCAATGGCTTGTCCACACGTCTCAGGCACGGCAGCACTAGTCTTAGCTTCAACCATAGACTCAAACTACGATTTTGATGGCGATGGAGTATGGGACAATGACGAAGTGAGAAAGAAGCTTCAAGATACTGCTGATGATTTAGGGGAAACTGGCAGAGACAGCAAGTACGGATACGGCTTGG
>MTLR01000107.1 GCA_002010925.1 Candidatus Bathyarchaeota archaeon JdFR-04 | reverse complement strand
TTGGGTGACTATAACCCCATTTACACCAAAACGTTCGAAAAACAGGTAAAAAAGCTCGATCAAAATTTTAAGAGACAAATAGAGGAACACATAAGGGATTTAATAGCTGATCCTTGGCATAACACAGATTTTTTGCGTGGTCAATACAGAGGAAAAAGGAAGCTTCGTTTAAATCGTACAGATAGGTTGGTCTTTGTGATATGTGAAGAATGTAGGGAACTTGGACATTTTGTTTATAACCAATGTGAACACTGTGATGAGACCCCAGAAAATACAATAATCATCGCATTCATAATATTTGGGCACAAATATTAAGGGTAATCCTATCACATCAGACTTAACAGTATCAGTTTTCGTAAATGTATTTTAGGAGCGAATACAAGTTTACACGGTTCCATTTTCTTTTTATATTTTCAATTTCAGTAAGGAGAGATTGCGGCATTACTCCTTTATGCACCATTTTTTCAATCAAGGCTTTACCTTTCTCGGTTATCTCATAAGTTGGATCTTCATCTGATCCCGATACACTTACTAACTTCAGATCCTTAAGAAGCTCTACATTGTCGTATACATCTTCACTGAACGGCCCGTATGAATATGCACGAAAATCGTAAAGTCTGTCAGTTATATGAAGACGTTTACGGCGGATTATTTGATCCAGTAGAAAAATCATTTTCTTGATAAATTAAAGGAATGTCTAACTTTGACGTAAGAGACATATAACCTACACACCAAGCTTTCCTCGAAGAGTAAGACGTTTATATTTAGTTCATTTGAGGTCATATCAGCCTTTTGGTGGAACAAAAGAATGAAATAAAAATCGCTTTACGCTTATTTTGGTTTTCTGAACAGTTTTTTCCCGTCTATTTCTGTTACGTATTCAAATCCAGCTTCCACGAGTTGTTTAGCTTCTTTTACAGTCGAGGCGACTTTGCATATGTATTCTGTTTCTCGTTTTTTGAACAAGGCTTCTTCAAGTTGGATGTAAATTAGTGTGTTTTTAATGTTTTTGTGGCCGAGTAGTTGCATTACGTGGAGGATGTCCTTGGTTTTGCGGTATTCCATTGTTGCTTTCCAGTGTCGTAGCGTGTGAAAGCTTATCCGGGTTATACGAGGGTTTCTGAGTTTTTCCGCTACTTTGCCACGTTGTCGACAGAACATGCCTCGAAAATCCTTAAGTTTACCTGTTCCAAAAACTTTCTCGTTTTTTCGTGGAAGCTTGTTAAGCATCCCTATTAGATTTGAGCTTAACCGGAAAATCCTTGGATGTCCATGCTTTTCCGATGTAACTCTTACAGTGGAAGTTTCAAAGTCAATATCGCTCCAGCATAGTTGCCACGCTTCCCCGCAACGCATGCCCGTTTCCTTCAAAAGCTGAAGAAAAGTTGCAACCTTGTGGGAACATCCTGCAATAAGCTGGTCTATCTCCCTTTCCAGCGGTATCCAAGGCAACTTCTGCTTCTTCACGTAACGAGGTAAACCTTCAACAGAGAAACCATGCATCCTAAGCCAAGAACGATAAGCATCCACCGCATTGGCTTTCCTTCCGTCACACCACGGCTGCAACGCCACAACTCGCTTTACACTCTCGACATCCCACAAGTTAGCGCCACGCCGAACCAGCAAACGTAAAAGCTTAACTTTACTTTCCACAGTGCTCTTCGCATAGCCTAAACTTAGAAGCCAAACCACGAAACGCATAAAGTCCGCGGGTGCGTCTCTGGTGCGGGGGGTGGGGTTCGAACCCACGCAGCCCTACGGCAGCAGGTCCTAAGCCTGCCTCCTTTGACCACTCGGACACCCCCGCCTTTTGAGGTTCGTACAGTTTTCTGTTAAAGGTTCAAGTTAAGCATTTCCACATCAAAATAAATTTTTCCCGAAGATTTTATATAGCAGTAATATGCAAACCGGTTTATACGGAGAGGAGGAAATGAATAAGAAACTTCTAGTGCTGATTTCAACTTTAGCGCTCACACTAATGGTTGTACCGATTGTATCGCCTGTTAAAGCTGCTGGACTTAAATCGGTGACGTGGATTGACCCTAACTACAAAGGATACGATGATTACTATAGGCAATATGTTAACGCTTACTTGATGGGAACAGAAGCTAAAGTGTTGGTAACGGTTTACAACACTCTATATCCCTCCCAAAAAGCCTACGTCACTGTACGTATACATATGGACTGGGCAACTGAGAACAAAACTTCAACTGAAACTGACGTATTGATATTGCCAGGCCGATCTCATACCTTCGAAGTGAATATAGAAGTGCCAACAACTGTTAACAATCTCGTTATTCATTCCTATACTATCTACGTATCGTACTACAAATCACCTGGAGGAGAGCTAAAAGAAATTGAGCACCGCCACTATACGGACTTTGCAGTTTACTCGCAGGATCAATCTGACGCTCAAGACTACAAGGCTCAAGTAGAAATGTGGAATATGAATTATACACTCACCGAATATCTTAATATAACAAGTGCCAAGGCAAAAGAATACTGGATCAAGAGCATTGTAGAAAAAAGATTGGGCGACAAAAGCTATGTATACGGAAACTTTGAAGAAGCAAAGAACCATTACGAATTGGCGTTAAACTACACTTTAGAATCGTTTAAGTACGACATCGAAACCGGACAATCTTTTGGAGATAACTTTTTAGGAATACTGAATGCACGCCGATCGCTCCTGGGATTGCAAGGATGGAGTTGGCTAATAGCCGCCATAGGCTTCTTCTTCATGGGAATAGGCGTAGTGGTATACCTAGTGAGAAAGTCAAAACCGACAGCCTCACCACCAACAACGTCGACATAAACTCTTCCTTTTTTCTAATTCTATCCTACTAGATTTTAAGAAGAACACCTTTTCTGAAGCAAGATGGAGAAATTAACAATTCTGATTAAACTGTTGACCAAAAACTCTTTAAAAATCAAGTTGTTAAACAAAATGTGTGCCTCGGTGGCCTAGTCTGGTAGGGCATCGCCTTGGTAAGGCGAGGGTCGCGGGTTCGAAGCCCGCCCGAGGCTCCACTCAAAAATTTTGGGCAATCTTTGGGCTCTTTTTGGCTATCTGTGCCTTCAATGCGTCTTATCATGTCCCTTAAAGCATTTTCACAAACCTTTGAAACGTTAAGCCCCAAATCATGGGCTTTTTTTAGCAAATCTTCGTCTAC
>MTLR01000152.1 GCA_002010925.1 Candidatus Bathyarchaeota archaeon JdFR-04 | reverse complement strand
AATAGGACTGTGGGAACTAGCTACTATCGAATACTTATAGGCTCTCCTGAAGCTAATGGTTCAGATTATTTGAGGTTGTTAGATAGCTGAGACATGATTTAAATGATGTCTTTTAGGTATATTTTGTATGGTCCAAGTTTTCCTCCATAGTTTGCTGCTGTAATTTTCTTAACTCCTTCGACACTTGCAGCAGCTTTTACTCCGACTGCCATGGCTTCTTTGATGTCTTCTACTGTTAAGCCGTTTATAACTAGTTCATATACGCTATTAACATCCTTTGGTAATGCTGTTTCTGGCACTTTATCCTTTAATGTTGGACAGAATAGATGATTTGTCGATGCTGGTAATTTGTATTTAAGTGATCCAACTTTTGATCCTGATCTACAAATTCCTCCTGGAAATGTAAGTACTACTTTTGCTTTGCTCTTTTTAATCGCTTCAACAGCTTCTTCAGCTGCTTTAAGACCCGTTGCCTTATCTTTAGCTAAGATGAGAAAGTTTCCACCAGCAATTGCTGGTTTAACTCCAAAAAGGTTCTCAATAATAAATTCACCTTCCATGACGGGTATTCGCCAAATGTCTCTACCGTTTAATTTATCTCTTACTTCAAACCCATCTCCAAATTTTCTTAGAGCTGGACCAATTTTCACCTTGCGTTTTGCCTCCGGCAGAGCATCAAAAGCTGCCGTAGTTGGACATGTAAGAACACATTGACCTATTCTAAATATCATTTGAATTTTAAGTTCCAATCTCGTTCGGTGATATATTTGAATTATAGCTCCAACTCTCCCATCTGGTGTTTCATTAGGTGAAACAAGCCTCTCTATACCGGCCTCTGCAGGAGACATTATTATGGAAGTTCCAAATCCTGTTGCCGCTTGAGCCGCAGTCAACGCCCATTTCTCATTGTCGGCTGTTATAAGTATCCTAGAAGCCCACATAGGAAACATTTCAGCAAAGGTGTCTTCAATTTCTACATCACCAATATATAACAAGCTGTATCCCTCCTCTTGTACTTATATCCTTCTTAATTTTAAAATTTTTCAAGTCACCACGACATGATTTATTCTTCTAATTATCGTTATCGGTTTATGTTTTATTTTATTAAGCATTTCCCATGTTACTTGAGTTAATCCGACTTTAAATCTTTTTGCCATGTCCCAGGCTGTCATGCCTGCTCCATGACCCCTGGCTTTATCTGCTAGTTCGGCTATTTCTAAGGCGTCATTTATGTGTAATGGACGACCTACAATAGCTATGGGGGTGGCTGTTTTCTTCATTTTAAAGAACCTACCTATAACAAACGTTAGGAATCCACCGAAGTGTATAAGTCCTTTAACAGGAACTTTTCTTGGAGCTAAGTGAATATTTCTAAAAGAGAAGGTACTGTCACCATCAACGATCATAACTGTTACTTTTTTCCTAGTAGCATGTGTTATGGCCTTTAAGATTCTTTTTGCAATGTCTATAGGGTTTTTTAAAGGTAGGCATGCATAGGTGTAGGGTATATTGCTAACATCGATGCCTCCTTCAGAATAATGTCTTAATGCTTGAAAGAATCCGCCGTAAAACAATGCTAATTGTTTGTGAGCTGCACCGTATCGAACTGGGTAGTTTCGTAGCTTGATGATTGTTTCAGGTTTAAGATGGCAGAGTGTCCCTAGTATGTAGCCCCAAATTATTCTATTCCAAAAATTAGCGAGAAATTTTGCCAGAGAACTTGGTTTTACTTTAGATTCGTCAACGAGATTTCCCATAGCTGTGGATAATGCTTTCTCGGATAATACAATTATATCGCCATTTCGAATTTTGTCCTTTAGAACATCCACTATCACACCTATGTAGTTTGTACCAGGCTTCCAATACTTCGTTTTGATTGTGATTACCATGTATTTTTTGCGAATTTCCAAACCCCTTTTATTAGTTGTTAGCAATGTCAACAATCATTGTTGATTTGTTTAATTTTTAGGGTTTCCTAAAACAAAACTTAAAAATTTGTAGAATGTTTCATAATATCTAATTCCTCTTATAAATCAGCCCGCTTCCAATACTAATTAAACTATTTACATTTATAAGTCTCAAGATTGTTTGAAAACTGGTGGAAAAAATGTGTGAATTTAAAGTTTTTATAAAAGACCGAGACCGGGAAAGCAAAGTAGCAGAAGATATAGTCAGAGTCTACTATGAAGAAGGAAAACTTGTGTTGATGGATATTCTTGGTAATAAAAAGTACATTGAGGGAGCTTTGATAAGTAGTATAGATGTAGGCAAAGAAAAACTAGAAATTTTACAGCAACCAGTAGTGAAAGCTGTGATAAAATTCATAGAAAAATATAACGAATGTTTACAAAAAAACGTATATAGTTTAGAAATAGAGGAAGCGTGGGAAGAGGTTAAATCTAAAGGAGACTTCATAATGAGAGAACTTTGGAAAATGTATGGAAAACAAGTTACTTAATAGGAATATTCCGATGAGATATGAAAGACCTTTGAAATATGATATCCTTAAAAGAAATTAAAGAAAATCACATACTTTCATGGAAGATTGTGATGAATTAAAGGTCAGATGGGGTGAAAAATAAGTTGTCAACAAGACTTACACCGCTTCAAATCTATAAGCTTCTTCCTAAAACAAATTGCAAATTATGCGGCCATACCTGCATGTCATTCGCTATAAAACTCTTACAAAGAGAGGTAACTCTCGAGCAATGCACTCCTCTTTTTAACGACCCCAAATACGCTGAGAACCTTAAACAACTACAGGAATTAATAGCTCCTCTTTTATCTGCTATGCAAACACTTATCCAAATCGATGAAGACAAGTGTATAGGTTGTGGTAATTGTGTAATTGCCTGTCCAGCTAATGTTGCTATAGAACCAGCAGTCGCAAAGGGAATTAACCCTAGAACCACAGATGTTGTTTTTACTGTGGAAGATGGAAAAATAAAGATGTTAAATCTAGATAAATGTAGAAGAAACCCTCCACATAGGTTAAATTGTAATATTTGTGAAATAGTTTGTTATAGTGAAGCTATTAAGGTGATTGCATGAAAAAATTGACCGATATTCCATGCACAGGTTGCTCGCTTTTATGTGATGACATAGTTATTGATGTATCTGATGGAAGCATTAGCAAAGTGTATGGATCATGTAGTCACGGTACCAAACGATTCAAAGAAGTACTAGCAACTCGTTTATTAGAAGCAAAGATTTTTGAAA
>MTLR01000103.1 GCA_002010925.1 Candidatus Bathyarchaeota archaeon JdFR-04 | reverse complement strand
ATTTTTATGCTTTATGGAATATGCTATAGCGGGGGCTTAGGCTATGCGAACGCCGAAGGCCTCCGGATTGGGACTGTTATCGTATACCTCTTCCACATTGAAAATATAAACTGGACGCCTTAAACGACGTTTCTCTGGCGGAGCATAATGAAAAACGTCGTGCATGAGATTCACGAAGTTGTGGTATAAGCCGTTCTCATGTATCTCTATCCACCCACGTACTTCAAAGCTTAAGTTAGGCGGGCGATAGAACAGTAAGCATGCAGTTTGGCTTTTTTGGAGAATTCTCCAAGTGTGTTTTGAAGAGTGTGGTTTGCTCAAGGTTAATTCAACGGTGGAAAGCTTAGTAAAATCAATGCGGAGTTTGGCTTTCTCCGGCTCCAAATAAAGATGTTTTAAGAACAGACGCATAGCATTTTTTCGACATTCCACTAGAACACTCTCTTTTGCTCCTTCTTTCTTCGCTCGTGCCAGAGCAACATCGAATTGCTTTAAATGACCTTGGAACTCTTCAATAGCTTCCTTTAAAAATTCTTCTTTAGGAACGTATCCTACACCCACTATTTTCGCGTTTACATGTATAGTGCCATCAGATTTTTGAAAAGCTGTGCATAGAGCTGGCGTATGCCGGGTGCTTTCAAGGAAAAACTTAGTCATGTCTTTTTCATGCTTCCCCTCTATAAGGTTTTTAGCCAGAACTCTCCTCGGGAAATAATTCCACTGTAGGAAACGCTGGGGCAACTCGACAACCAATTCGTTTCACGTAATTGCCTTCTTTTGAAGCTTCTTTTAAGCTTTCTCTGTAAACGTTAGGCCAGATATTCGGAAATCCTCTTTTGGTATAGCATGTTTCGTAACAACGTACTTTTCGCTATCCAATATTTGAGTGGAATCCGGAATTGGCTTGCTATGCGATTAAGCGATTCTTTGAGCGTGTTAAAGGTTAGGGGCTTTTGTTTCATTGCATTTCTCACGTTCTCTCTAACTTGCCATACGCCCACAGGCATTATGTATCCAGGACGAGCTTCCCTGAGCACGATTACAGTTGCTTGACGTCTTTCTTCAATAAGCTTTTCACATACGGCCAGCCGCGCTGCATAATAGCATCCGCCTATTTCCGCATAGGTTGTTCTTCCATCGTAGCCTTCCCAATCTGAATACATAACTATGCTTTTACCTCGGGGGTTCCAAACTGTTCCAGGGTACCATACTTCCATGGCCTCGTAGCTCCATGCGAATGGAATCATAAGCACTTCGAATTGGTTATCTAAGTAACGTGACTCGTAGACGCGATACTCGCCTATTTCCGGAAACTCTTTAATTTTCTGGATTAGAGCCTTAGAGATTATGCTGTCTACGGCTGTTATGCTCCAACGAGTAGGCACGAACCGCCTGTTATTTTTCAATCCGAAGGCTCCAACGCTAAAGGCTCTTTGGATGCGCGTGACAAGTACGCCTTTCTGGTATAACTCCATAACAGCATTTACAGCCTTCAGATCAGTGTCTCCGTAAGCCTTTTCGATGTGGTTATCCCAGCGTGCTGAGCCCACTCTTAAATCGCGTATGGGCGCTGATGGACCGAAGGGTTGAACGTAGTCATCGAGAAATATAAAGCCCTTAGGCTTCTTTTTTAGGTTAAGTTCTACGTCCACGGGGCGAACAGCTAAGGCGAGTTCTCGGGTCTTTTCTATTATTTTTCCGGCGTTTTGGAATTTTCTTACATGAACGCGATGTTTCCCTCTTATGAGCATGGAGCGGAAGCTGACTATTTCGTCAATGGGTCTTCCAAACCATTGTTCGGGAGTATCATAAAGACTCGTGTCGGCCTGTAGGGGCGGAACCATTGGACCAGCATAAACATAGGGGTAGCCTATTCTGCCAACGAAGACGCTTGGAGGCGAGGATCCATTTATATCCTCGCTTTTAATCAGCGGAACTGTTTTCATGAATTGGTTTACCCGAACTATTATTGGGCATCGGGTTTTGCCGCATAGAAACTTTGAACCCTTACAAGCTACGCATAAGCCAGTTTTTGAGGCTTTAGTAACGAGAAGCTCGCGGTTATAATTTAAATCTGCAAACCCTGACTTGTCAAGGAGGTTCAGTATCCAGAAGGCTTCTTTCCCCGCAGATGTTGTTCTTCTAGACTTTAAAGCCATACCTTTTCCATTTATCTATTTCTAAAAGACGTTAAAATTAGTTCGGTTAACATAATACTTGCTAAGAAATTTTAAGTATGTTCGAGAAACAATTTCGTTATATACTGGTTTCTCTTACACAAACTTGGTGGATAAATGCTTAAGCTTGCTCCAGTAAAAATAGAAAACCTTTATGAAATAGACAAGTCCTGTCGTTTTTGTATTTACTGGCAGACCTCCGGCAACTACATGGAAGTGATGGAATCCATTTCTGGGCAAGAAATAGAAGAAATAAAGCGTAAATGGCATGCGGAAACCAATCAAAGATTCGGAAACAGCTGGTTCCTTGCCTACTTAAGCAACGTTCCAGTGGGTTTCATCCAATGCGCTTCACCAAGGTTTTTCCCACGAATAAAGAATTATAATTCTGGTCCGCCTACTAATGACGCCGTTTTTCTAGCTTGTCTTTACGTATTTAGAAGAGAGCTGCGAAGAAGAGGAATAGGTAGCTTTATGTTAGAAAAACTTGTTGAAAACTTGAAACAACAAGGATTTAAAGCCGTTGAAACCTTTGCTCGTAAAGGTTCGGATAATAACCCTTCTGGTCCTTTAAGGTTTTACTTAAAGCATGGTTTCAAAGTCATTTCGGATAAGGATGAGTTCCCCCTTGTTCGCCTTGAAATCTGATTGTTTTACGGGATGAAATCAGGTGCGCCTAGATTCGGTTATCGTTCGTTTCGGCGGAGAAATAGGCATAAAGGGCGAATGGACTAGGCGTGCCTACGAAAAGCTTTTGCTAGTAAACATAAAGAAGACACTGAAGCATCATAAAGTAATCTATGAAGAGATAATCCGCGAATGGGGAAGATTTTACATAAAAACAGGGATGGCTGTAGAGACAGCTCAAAAGCTAACACGAGTCTTTGGAATTTCCTCAGTTTCTCCAGCCATAGAAACCTCCTCCAGAATGGAAGAAATTCTTCGAAAAGGCGTTGAAATAGCCCGAGAAACCTTTCCGGCGAAAACCAGTTTTGCTGTTAGATGCCGCAGAACAGGTAAACATGCGTATTCCAGCATGGACATATGTAGAAAGCTCGGTGA
>MTLR01000116.1 GCA_002010925.1 Candidatus Bathyarchaeota archaeon JdFR-04 | reverse complement strand
TTGGTCGACTTGGACTTCTGCAGGCGAAAACTCCCACTTCCGGAGCACTAGGATGTTTCTTCGGGACAACTAACAGAGTTCGTCTTTGTTCCTCGTTATCTCTACGATGAAACCAATAAAGGACAATTAGGTGGGAAAACTCATTAATTCCCTTGAGTCCAGCGCAGAACTCTGGAAAAATCTCTATTTCAGAAACTTCACCTGCGACTCGAACTCTTCCAACAATTTTCACTTTAGCTTTCCCTTCCATTAGCTTCTTCTCCGGTTTTAGGCATTTTTACATGGTTTTTAGACAGTTTTAGTCGTGTGATTGACAGTTTAACTTCTTGAGTTTTATATGTTTTGTTTTAACAAAAAATGTAGGGGATGTGTAGAGGAGTGTTAAGAGGACGTTTATGTTAATTTCTTCTTTACGATAAAATGATTACTATAGCTATTACTGCGCTAAGATTGTAGAGGCTAAGCTGGTCATATAGGGTATTCTTGGCAGTTTTATCTACTATCCCAATTAATCCTTCTACGTTTTCAACATTTGTTTTTGCCGTTCCTAAGTTAGTATCTATTGTTGCAGTGTCGCCTTCTATGCTTATTACTTTGGCATCAAAAGGATAGTAACTAAGTGAGTTTTTGGGAGGATTTCCACAAATATTGGAAGTAATCCCTAGCAAAGCTCACTAATCCCTTATGGTTCGACCATATTACCAAGCTGGGTTTTTCCTCGCCAAGCAAAAGAAGGGCTTCTTTGCCATCCACGATTATGCCTCCGCCAAACATCTGTTTACGAAGTCTTATTTCAGCCCCTATGAAACTTAATGCTTCCATACTTTTCAATTCACCTGACTCGCCAGCAATCATTATTAAAATTTTAACACGTGTTCTCTCCATCGACCTCAAGAAAGGATAAGTCTTTTTGACAAGTCTTTTTGCAAAGGATGGCACAGCAACCATTAACTCTATTTTAGCCTTGCCGATCACTTCTTCGATTTTATCAAGTATAGCCTGTTCTCCTCGAAGTATCCATATGTCAGGCTTCTCCTGTAAGTTTTTTTTCTCGAAAAGAGGCTGCAATTCTCTACGGATTATTTGCTCCCAATTTTTCATCTTTTCAGTTATTTCCAGCTTAACAGCAGATAGTGCCTCTACCGGTGATTTAGGATAATACTTGGCAGGTCTGGCTTTAACAGTTTCAATCCAACCTCTTTTTTGAAGTGAATCTAGGATTCGATAGATTTTTGAAAAAGGCAAGTTAGCATAATGGCTTATTTCCTTAGCTGTAAGCCCACCCCATTCCAGAAGAGTAGCATAGGCTTGAATTTCCGAACCAGTCAGCCCCGCTTCCTGTAGAACTTTTCTTACATTTCCGCTCAGCAAGAGATTTCCCAACTTTCACCGTAGGAAAGGTTTGAAAACATTATTAAGGAAATCGGTTCAAGAAAAAACAACATGCAACCACTAAAGAAAACTCAAAGCCTATGCCCTGAATGCCTCAAAGTAATTGACGCAACAATTTATGAAGAAAATGGCAAGGTTTACATGCAGAAAACATGTCACGAGCACGGAGAATTCCGTGATTTATACTGGTCAGATTACCGTCAATACATAAGAGCTGAAAAGTTTAGACAAACAGGTGAGGGCCTAAACAACCCGCGAACAAAAACACGGAAAGGATGTCCCTATGACTGTGGACTCTGTCCAAATCATAAGTCACATACAGCCCTTGCCATAATTGACGTAACTAACCGTTGCAACCTCCGCTGTAACGTTTGTTTCGCTAATGCAGCTACAGCCGGATATGTTTACGAGCCAACCAAAGAGCAAATCCGCGCCATGCTGATAAACCTTCGAAAAAACGACCCTGTACCAGCTACCGCTCTACAGTTCTCCGGCGGAGAACCCACCATCCGCGACGATTTGTTCGAACTAATTCGAATGGCTAAAGAGCTGGGCTTCCGCCACGTTGAAGTTAATACGAATGGGCTTCGATTAGCTGAAAGCGTCGAATACTGTAAGGGCTTACGCGAAGCCGGAATGAGCACTGTTTACCTACAATTCGACGGATTAACGCCAGATGTGTACAAATTCACTCGCGGAATAGACCTTGTGGATGTCAAGATGCGTGCTATTGAAAACCTCCGCAAAGCTGAAGTATTTAGCGTGGTGCTTGTTGTAACCCTTGTTAAGGGAGTAAATGACCACCAATTAGGCGACATCATACGCTTTGCGGCTGAAAACTTCGACGTAGTGCGATGCATAAATGTTCAACCCGTAAGCATCTGTGGACGTTTACCCCAAGAAGAAAGGGAAAAAATGCGGATAACGATTCCTGATTTCATGCGACTTTGCGAAGAACAAACCGGTGGCAAGATCCGAATGGACGACTTTTATCCTGTCCCAACAGTTGTACCCATATCAAAGGCTGTGGGCGCCCTAAAGGGTAAACATTATGTAGAATTTACTGCTCACCCCCATTGTGGAATGGCAACTTATATCTTCATAGAAAACGGCGACATAGTTCCGATAACACGTTACGGCAATGTCGATAAATTCATAGAAAGCCTAAAAAAGGTCTACGAAGACGCAGTCCAAGGTAAAGAGAGAAAGGCAAAGTTAAGGCTTATAGCAGCTCTACGCCACGTTAAATTAAATTTCCTAAGAAAATACCTCTGGCGAGTAATCCGCGAAGGAAGCTACGAAGCACTAGGAGACCTTCAAAGAAGAAGCATACTTTTATCCGCCATGCATTTTATGGATCCCTACAACTTTGACTTAGAACGAATTGAAAACTGTGTTATTCACTATGCAATACCGGACGGTAGAATAATTCCATTCTGCACAATGAATTCCATCCATCGTCCCAACATAGAGAAACAATTTAGTATTTCCATCAAAGAGTGGCAGAAGAAACATAAGGCAGAAATCTGTGCTTATGCTTAGAAGCTCATAAACGGAAACTCTAATAAACATCTGTGTAATCTTTCAAGATTGCCAAAAAGGAACGTAAAGAGATATGGGTAGCAAGAAAAGACCAACCCTGAAGCAGATGGAGAAACAAGCCAAAAAACAAGCGAGAGAGAAAAGAAGTCGAAGCTCTGCTGGTTCAACATCTTCTATTAGAGATAAAAAACCCGCCGGAATTGTTCCACCAGATCCAAAAAACCCAGAGATATTGGCGGAAATTAAACGACTAAAAGTGTTAACCCCCTACACGGTGGCGTCTCGCTTTAATATACGTCTCAGCATAGCCCGCGACTTTCTA
>MTLR01000140.1 GCA_002010925.1 Candidatus Bathyarchaeota archaeon JdFR-04 | reverse complement strand
GAGAAAATCAGGAGGAGGCATTATTCCATTCATTCCACTTAGGACGTAACCTAAACAACATCTACTATAAGAGCATAGATTTTGGGAATATCCTCTTCTTTCAGCTTCCTCAAGATAATTCAGTATAAAACCGCGAGCACTGCACATTGCGCCGTAATGTTCAGGGGCAACTGGATAAATATCTAAGGCACGTAACAATTCCACGGGTGTAAATACTGTTATCCAAGCAATGGGTTTATTTTGAGCCTGTGAATCCCAAGCCTTCGAGAAATACTCAATAATAAGGTCTCCTATCTTCCTAGTTGTCTGTAAAATCCGTTCTCTTTTCTGTGGGCACATTTTAATCACCAATAGACTCGATGAAAGCCTCGATTCTAGTCTTGATTCTATTGATCTCTTGGGATGGGCGCTCATAATCTATGACTGCAACAGGAATGTCCATCTCAGTAAGCATATTCCTAATGTGTACGCTATCATACAAAATCGGATCACAAAACCTTCCAGAAAGGGTTACTACCCCTTGTACGTTAAACTTCCTAACCATGAGTTTTATGTAATCAAGTCTATGGTTGAGGGGTCCGTGTGATGGACAAGGAGTTCTGCTGGCATATCTATGAGCTAAAGCCGACATGAGGCTTGACCCCTTCTCGACGTTGCTCCAGAAGTACCTTGAGCCTGTGCATAAATCATCAGATGCTACAAATCCGCCAGCTTCCTCCATTATGCTTATCAAGTTGAGATCATATATTGCAGTGCCATTCACGTGCAACCTTACATTGCCATGTTTTTCGTCACTGTTGAATTCTAATGCCTTAACTTGTTCATTGAAATCCAATTTTGGCATCCACATACCTGCAAGGACAAGCTGGAACCGAATGGATGCGTCTATTTTGTATTTGCTATCGCTGTTGAGCAGGTAGATATTTTTAAGCAAGCTTCTGCTTTCATTGCATAGTCTTATTGAGTTTGACAGTGCTTTACCGCTGATTTTTACTCTAAATTTTTCC
Organism: Candidatus Bathyarchaeota archaeon JdFR-04; assembly: GCA_002010925.1. Lineage (GTDB taxonomy): Archaea > Thermoproteota > Bathyarchaeia > Bathyarchaeales > UBA233 > UBA233. The sequence goes on along the minus strand of MTLR01000140.1, from coordinate 2,263 downwards.
TCTAGAAACTTTTTGAATCTCACGAATTCCATTTCTAAGAAACTGATCGACAACTCATTTTGAGTGTCATGAGGTACTCTTAAGAAGAAAAGGGGAACATCAATTTTTTTCTTTAATATATCATAAAGTCTCCACATAGGATCGCATGTGTGAGCTATAACTATTCCATGGAAGAAATCCCTAAGCCTTAGTATATTTTCCAAAATTGCACTAGCAAAGGGACATATGAAGCTTGGTGTTAGGGAGCTCACGTTGGCTCCAATGTTGGGTATTCTGTAGGGCTGTAATCCAGCGGAAAGGATTAGCTCTTCGGGGACATAGCTACATGTGTATCCGATAACTTTAATTCCAGAATCGTTGTACTCGCTTAACAATGCTGTAGGGGTTTCACAAATGCTTCGTATGTTTCTTGGAAGCTTCATGGTTAACAGTTAAAACAAGGCAGAATAAAAATCAAGTGTTGTCGCTTGAGGTTTAAAAAAGAAGAGAGAGGGCTGGTTTATTTTCCTTTAAACTTAGGTGTCCTTTTTTCAAAGAATGCAGATATCCCCTCAATAATGTCCTCGGATTTTGCGCAGGTTATTCCGCCCTCAACCATCATTTTGTTGCCTTCTTCCATGCTAATTTCCATGGCCTTTGAAAGTATCTTCTTGGCCAAGCGTATGGCTATCGGAGCTTTCGTTGCCAGTTGCCCAGCCATATAAATTGCGGTGGATCTCAACTCGTCTGGCGGGACCACCTTGTTGACAAGCCCTACCTTTTCAGCTTCTTTAGCGTCTATTCGCTCTCCCATTAGAATTAGTTGGGCGGCTTTTGCTCTTCCTATGAGTTTGGGTAGCCGTACGCATCCTCCCCAAGACGGAATTAAACCTATGTTAACTTCCGGGTTCCCAAAACTTGCTTTCTCTGAGGCGATTCGCATATCACATGCAATTGCGAGTTCAAGGCCGCCGCCTAACGCGTATCCATTTATTGCAGCTATTACCGGTTTATCAAAGGTTTCTATTTTGTCGAATACCTTTTGCCCTAGCTCCATGCGAGCACGCATGTCAGATTCATCCCCTGACCCAGCTTCGCTTAAATCGGCGCCAGCACTAAAGGCTCTGCCAGCCCCTGTAATAATTACGCTTCTGATTTTATCGTCGTTCCTTATCTCTTCTAGTACACTGTCTAGCTCTTTAAGTAACCCACTACTAAGGGCATTTAACGCTTCTGGCCTATTCAAGGTTATGATGGCTATATTCTCTTCTTCCGGCATCAGAAAACTAGCTGCCTTTTCATAAATCAGATATTTATATTCCATAGCTTCCCACCTTTTTACCTCTACAAAAACCTCGATATCCATAAAAGCCTTTTTGTAGATTCTAATTATTTGTAACGTTAAAAGTTCAGTTCTTTTTGGTTAGGCTGGAAGGAAAATCTGAAACCGTCACAAAACTGTTTTTAATTTCGAAGCTCTAAAGTAGTATGATATTAAAAGTTTATGTTGGTGAGCATGTGCATCCTGAAGAAGCCGTTCGGTTCGGATGCTTCCTCCCCGTTCCCGCCGCACCTGTAGATCGATTACTTAAAATAGCCAGAGTTAACGAAGAGGCCGGTTTCGATTCAATATGGCTTCCTGACCACTTATTATTTATTCCCCCTGGAATAGTACCCGAAGCTTGGTGCATGTTGGCGGCTATAGCCACAGTGACGCAAAGGGCTTCATTAGGAACTTGCGTTAGCGACCCCCATAGGCACCATCCCGCTGTTCTTGCTCAAATGGTCGCTACCGTAGATCAGCTCTCAGGTGGCCGAGCCATACTTGGGCTTGGCGCTGGCGAGTCAATGAACCTAGAGCCATTTGACATAGAATGGAAGAAACCTGTTTCGAAACTAGTTGAGTCCGTAACTATTATGCGTAAACTATGGTCTGGTGAAGTCTTAAATTATGAAGGACGATTCTGGAAGTTAAAAGGTGCTTTTCTGCAGATCTTCCCAGTAAGAGGGGAAGTACCGATCTATTTTGGAGCCAACAGCCCACGCACGCTCAGGCTAACTGGAGAATTAGCTGACGGATGGCTTTCCATACCCTTACCGCCCAGCCTAGTTAGAAAACGGTTGAAGTTAATCAGAGAAGGAGCAGAAAAGGCAAATAGATCCATTAACGATGTTGATAGGGGAATTTTTCTTTATACATCGGTCACTGAAAAGGCGGAAGAAGCACATAAACAGATTGAAAGAATAAAATCGCAAATTACTCCATCGCCTAACATACTGCAAG